>JBAQGA010000126.1:0-4096 GCA_049287565.1 Candidatus Aminicenantales bacterium | reverse complement strand
GCCGCGGCCGCCGGCGATTCCTCTTCGCCAGTTTCTTCAACCAACAGCTCATGGATGTAGCCGCTGACCGTCGCCCCGTCTTTCGTCGTCGTCACCTTGTACCATTCTCCCTGTTTCGACTCGGCCTCGAGGATTGTGCCGAGCGGGAGGTTGGCCAGGGTTTTGCCGCCGATCTCGGGAGTCGCCTTGATGCTGGCGTTATCGACGATCACTTTCACATTGACTGCTGCTGCAGGGGCGAAGCCCAGGCTAATAATCAGCAGGCAGAAAAGGGAGGCCATCCAGCTCCTCACCCGTCTCGCGGCTTTCATCGTCGGCTCCTTGCGACTCGGAAGTCTTATCGGATGGCGCTGATCTTCCAGTCTCTCCCCTGTTTTTTCAGCTGCCAGGTCTTCTGGCCTTCGAAGGCGATCCTGCGCTGTCCGGTCTTCTTATAGACGGCCGTGACCAATTGCGAGAAGGAAACCGTGGCGCTCGAGCGGCTGGAGAAATTGATCGAAACCTTGGAAATGATGGACTTGATGCCGTCGTATCCGTTGAAAAACATCTTGTACTCGGCTTGCTGCGATTCGGCCAGGGCCGGCGAGTCCATGTGGCTGAAAACCGTGAGCAAGTCTTTGTTCTCCTCAGCCACGCGGTGGCGCTCGATCAGGGCGTTGATGTCCGGCTTGGCCAGGGCCGTGTCGGCCTGGAAGATATATTTAAGCCCGTCCTTGTTGTCCTTGTCGATCTTCAGGACCTTCTCCATGTCGGCGACGCACTGGCCGTAGTTGCCGCTGTTGTATCCGGCGATCCCGGACTGGAGGAGTGGAGCGACCTGGACCGCCACGATCTCGGCTTTAGCCTTGTTCAGATAGTCCCTGGCGAGAGCGTTTTCCCCGTCCTGTTCCAGGATCTCTTCAGCCATGACAACGGCTTCGGAGTAGTTCCCGTTGTCGAAATTCTCGCGGAGCCTCATCAGCATGTCTTCGCCGGGGCCGGCCGGGGAAACAGGCGTCCCTCCGGACGTCGCCGCCGAACGGGTGGCCGGGCTCAGACCTTCTTTCTTGATCGTCTCCAGATCATGGGTGAGACGGGTGCCTTTTTCCGAACGTCCCGATCGTAGCAGGAATATCCCTCCGGCGACGATGACGATTAAGCCCAGTACGCCGGCCAGGGACAAGGTCAGCCTGCTTTTCTTCGGCCGGCCGGCCTCCGCGTTTTTGAAATCGTAAGCGAGAGTCGCTTCGACCATCCGGCCGGGATCTTCCAGGTCGGCGATGAGTTCCCCGCAACTCTGGTAGCGGTCGTCGGGATTCTTGGCCAGCGCCTTTCGAACGACGCTTTCATAGGCCGGCGGAAGGTCCTTGTTGATATTCGTGATCCGCTCAGGTTCCTCGTGGACGATCCGGTAGACGATGGTCGACATGTTGTCGCCGCCGAAAGGCTTCTTGCCGGTGAGGAGCTCGTAGAGGATGACGCCGAGGGCGAAGATATCCGACCTTTTATCGACCGTCTGGCCCTTAACCTGCTCGGGAGACATGTAGCTGAGAGTGCCGACCGCTGTCCCCGCCTGGGTCAGCGTCGAGGTCTCGATGCGGGCGACCCCGAAATCGGCTAGGAAGGGCTTTCCGGAATTGTCAATCAGGATGTTGGCCGGCTTGATATCCCGATGGACGATCCCGCCCCGGTGGGCGAAATCCAGGGCATCGGAAACAGGCTTCAGGATATCAACGATCTCCTGCGGAGAATACGTCTTTCCCGGCTCGGTCATCGCCTGGAGGCTCGGGCCGTCGACGTATTGCATCACGATGTAGGTCAGGTCTTTGTCCCGGACAACGTCGTAGATGGTGATGATATTGGGATGGTTCAGCCGGCCGGCGGCCTTGGCTTCCCGGATGACCCGGGTCAGCAGTTCCTCCTTCTCCATCCCCTCTGTCAGGGTGTCGAACCGGATCGTCTTGATGGCCACCTCCCGCTCGATATCGGGGTCGAGGCCTTTATAGACGATCCCCATCCCTCCTTTTCCGATGATGCCGAGGACCTGGTATTTGCCGATTTTTTTCATGGATGGATCAAAAAAGAGAAAAGAAAACCCCGCCTGATTTCCTGTCTCCTTTCATAAGAAAAACTGAAACATACATATCCGATTCAGCGGACCGTTGTCAAGCAGATAAATTCCGTTGCCGCTCGGTCAAAGTCCAAATTGACTAATCCGGGGTGTTCGGCTACAATTTTTGCACCTGGCGGCGTAGCTCAGTTGGTCAGAGCATGCGGCTCATATCCGCAGAGTCGGGGGTTCAAATCCCTCCGCCGCCATTTGCGTTCCCTCAGAGTTGAATTTTATTCGTTTTATAGAAATCAGTCAGAAACGAGGGTCGGTCTGCATCATTCATGAAGAAGAAGCACTGCCGAGAAAACCCCCATCTCCTCTATCCTCCTACACAGAAGGGCGGAAGAAACGGGGGGCAATCCAAATTTCCTCATCACCTGGTTGGAGGAGATCGGGAGGATGGGGATTTCCATAGTTCGCGGGTGGCCGGCAAGACCTTGAGAAGTTATTAATGAATAGGTCTGGTCAGCAAATGCTCCTGTCTAAAGTCAGGAAGACGATCGCCCGCTTCGATCTCCTCGAGAGGGACGATAAGGTCCTCATCGCCTGCTCCGGCGGCGCCGATTCCAGCGCCCTGGTGGCCGCCCTGCTGGAGCTTGGCGATGAGTATTCGCTCCGGCTGGCGCTCGCCCATTTCAACCACCGTCTGCGGCGCGGCGCGGCCGCCGACGAGCGCTTCGTCATCGATCTGGCGCAGAGGCTTGGGCTTTCCCTTTATCTCAGGCGGGAGGACATCCGCGCTTTTGCCCGGAAGCGCGGGATGAACATCGAGGAGGCCGGCCGGGAACGCAGGTACAGATTTCTCCGGGAGGCGGCCGCCCGGACCGGCGCCGCCAAGATCGCCACGGCCCATACTCTTTCCGACCAAGCAGAAACGGTGCTCATGCGAATCCTTCGGGGAAGCGGGCCCGCCGGCTTGGGCGGTATCGCCCCCTCCATCGATGGGCTGATCATCCGCCCGCTGATCGAGATCGAGCGCCGGGAAGTCGAAGCCTATCTCCGGGCGCGGAAAATGCCCTCTCGTCAGGACGAGACCAACCGGGATCTCCGCTACCTGAGGAACCGGGTCCGCCGGCGGCTCATCCCCTATCTCCAGAAGAATTTCGAGCCGGAGGTGGTGCGTCACCTCGGACGGCTGGCCGAGATCTGCCGGGACGAAGAAGAGGTTTGGAAACGAACCACTCAGAAAGAAGTGAACCGGACGATTCTGCGCAAGGACGGCCAATCGCTCCTCGATGCCGGGCGCTTGTCGACCCTGCCTCCGGCCCTCGGCCGCCGCTGTGTCCGGGCCTACCTCCGGGAAGTCAAGGGCGACCTGAGGCGCCTTTCTTTCCGGGATGTCGAGGCCGTCCGCGGGCTGGCCGAAGGGAAAGAAGCGGTCCTTCCGGGAAGTCTTATCCTCAGGCGGGAGAAAGGGCTGACCTCGATCAAAAAGAAATCTGCGCCTCCGGTCCGTTACGAATACCAATGGGACGGGAAAAAGAAGCTGATCGTCCCCGACGTCGGGCTTTCTTTCACCGGGAAAAAGATTTTGAGGAAGAGCGCGGGAAGGCTGCGGCATGATGACGACCGAAGAGCCCTTCTTAACGCAGCGAAGGTCCGGTTTCCTCTTGTCGTCCGCAGCCGGCACGAAGGCGACCGCTACCGTCCACTCGGGGCGCCTGGCCGGAAAAAGCTCAAGGAACTCATGCGGGCGAAGGGGATCGCGGCGGGGGAGAGGGATCGACATCCCGTTTTCTTTTCCGGAGGAGAAATCGTCTGGGTCCCGGGTCTCCCCATCGCCGACGCTTTCAAGGTCACCCCCGCCAGCCGGCGCATTCTCGTGATCGAAAAAACATAAATCCGCTCCCCCATCCGGAAAATAATCTTTGGAAAAAGGCTGGGATTAGGTGAGAAGGGCCGTCGAAGACTGAGCGGAGGGTTTGCGGCAGTGGCCTCGAAACCGCGCCCGTTTTCTCCAGGCGCGGAAAACGGGCTCGATTCGTCGTTCGCTCTTCTCTCCCT
>JBAQGA010000125.1:0-1981 GCA_049287565.1 Candidatus Aminicenantales bacterium | reverse complement strand
CAGCTTCTCCGCGAATCGCTGGTCGTTTCGGCGGCTGCCGTCGTCATCGGAGCGGCCGTCCTGCAAATGGCCTACCGGCCGATGATGTCATTTATCGGCGCCCAGGTCGTTCTGTTGTTGTCCCGCGAATATCTCCTCATCGTCCTGGCGGCCAACATCATCGCCTGGCCGGTGACCTACTATGCCATGGGCCGCTGGCTTCAGAATTTCGCCTACCGGATCCATCTCGGCGTCTTGACTTTAATCTTGGCGGGGATGCTTGCTCTGATGGTCGCCCTGCTGACGGTGAGTTTCCAGGCGACCCGGGCTGCCCGGACCAACCCCGCCGACTGCCTGCGGTATGAATAAAAGATAGAAATCGCGGCGCCCCGTCTAAAGACGGTGTGTCGGTATCCTGTTTTCCCGCTATGCCTTGAACTGACGAAGGAGTCTGTCGGCTCTTAATTTTTCTTCTTCATAACAAAATACACTGAGCGGCAACGGCTGGGATCGCGCCTGGCCATCTCGACCTCCCGCTGGTCAGCGTCCAGCAGGGCCGCAACCTTAGGGCCGGCGGCCCGTTTAGTTCGCGTTTCGCGGATCTTCCTTTCCAGCGGAGCGAAGTATTCATCCCACCAGGTCTTTTCGTCCAGGATGAAAGAATGAAGCAGATCGTAGCCCTGGATTGGAATCTGGCTCATTTTCTCCTTTAAATTTCCTTCCTCATCGTGAACCACAAGGAATCCCCCAGGCTTTAGGAGGCGCCGCCATTCCCGGAGGCCTGCCGAGAAGCCGATCCGTGCTATGGAACCTTCCGCCCAGATGAGGTCAAAGCTTTCCGCCGGGAAATCCATCTCGAACATCGAACATTTTAGAGCCGTCACTTGGTTAGATAGCCCGGCTTTTTTAATCTTTTTCTGGAGCCTCTCGACGAGCGGGGAGTCGATGTCCAGGCCGATGACCTGCCCTCCGCTCAACATGGCCAGCTCCACGGTCGGGACTCCGGAGCCGCAACCGATATCCAAAATGCGCGGCTTATCCAGTGGAGGAAGCGTCCGGTAAGCATTCCTCAAATACTTGAGGAGACGCTTTCTCAGCCGGTCCTTTATGGCTTGGAATTCAGCTTCCCCACTCATCGAGCACCATCCTTTACATCTGGAGATGAATATTATACCCTCTAGCTTCCGGTTTATCGAATTGCGGAAATGATTTTCCGCGAATTGTTTACATGCTGAAGCTGAACCTCATCCACACGGGCGCCTTTTTGGGGATCGTCCTGTTCATCGGCTACGGGCTGGGCCGCGTCGTCCGGCCCCTCGAGTCGTTGAACATCCCGGCGCCCGTGGTCGGCGGCCTGGTCATCGCCCTGATGACGCTCAAGCTCTGGGAACTGGCGGGGCTCATGCTGCCGCTCTTCATCATCCTCCTCGGACAAATCGTTCTGGTGGGCTCAGCCGCCCTCCTCGCGGCCTACCCTTCGATGGGCCGGAATTATCAAGCGGCGGTGATCAGCGGGGGGTTTTGCGGTTTCATGATGGGGACAACGGCCAACGCCATGACCAGCATGCAGACTATCGTCGAGCGCTACGGGAGGTCGCGCCACGCCTTCCTCGTCGTTTCGATGGTCGGGGCGTTCTTCATCGACTTCACTAACGCGGTGATCATCACCATTTTCATGAATATCTTCAAATAACGGGTTTGATTTTGGCGGCAGAACCTTTTAGAGGCGGTAATCGTATATTATCACAGGAAATGAGTCTCAGTCTTGAAACTATCGGAATATGTAGCAAGCTCTTCTATCTCCTGACTCGGAAAAGAAGGCTTTGTCTTGTCTGGGTGTTCGCCGGATATTAATATGAACGTACTAAGTATTGCGTCATTGATTATATGAAAGCGCTACAGTTCTCCGGAAAGAAAGGCTATAAGAGGGACGAGGAGGTACTGAGCGCAAATGATACGTATTGGCTGTGACGCCCATAAGAGGTATTCTATGTTTGCCGGG
>JBAQGA010000124.1:0-18276 GCA_049287565.1 Candidatus Aminicenantales bacterium | reverse complement strand
TTCATCACCGGGGGCGGGGGAGGGGAGTCCGATTTCTGGACAGCGGGTCCGCCGGCTGAGGCCAGGACCGGAGTCTCGTTCTTGTTAAACGAAACGACGATCTCGCTGCTGTCCGAACGGAGACTGTAATATAAAGGTTCCTTCAGGTCGAAAACCATCCGGGTGATGGAGCGGGGATTGCTGAGCTGGAATTGGGCGACCCGAACCTTTTTCAGTCCGTACCGATCGACCGGAAGGAAGGAACCCGGCTCTTCGTAAACCGCGTTGAAGACATCGACAACCAGGCGCAGGGGATTCTCCAGCGTGAAGACCTGAGAGACGGTGCCGCCGCTGAGCTTGGCCCGGAATTGAACCTCGCCCTCCTTGTCTTCCATGTTCACCGCGTTCATGAAGACCGTCGAATCGAAGCTCTTGTCCAACTGCTGCTCGGCTTCGGCCTCTATCGGGGGATCTCCCGGTCCTCTCTGGATCCTGTTCAGGGCCACGACCGTCCGGTTCTCCCCGACCGTGACCGTGTAGGGAACAGGCTCGCGGAGATGGATCGACAACCGGGCCTGTTCGGCCCCCGCTCTTTCCAGCTGGATAGCGGTAACGAGCGGGGAATCGGCCGTCTGGATCTGGGGCTGAGCGCTGAGGCTGACGTGGTCGAGCTCGAGGACGAGCGTCTTGTCCGCGTAGTAGGTCCGGGTGAGCGCCAGGGGGCTGTCCGTCTCCAGGACGACCCAGTTGTTCAGCTGACCCGGTTGAGCGGTGATCTTATTTATCGTGGCCGCGGCAGGGGAACCGTGCCCATGGCCGGCGAAGATAACCACAAGGCTCAGGGTGGTGAAGAGCAGCCAATAAGCTTTCCTTTTCATGTTTTAACGCTCCTCTGGATTTATTTCTTTGATGATATCTTTGGGTTTAGTCAAGGGGATGCCCCGCTCGTTGGTCTTGCGAAAGATGACCTGGGTCTCTCCGATCGACAGGACGAACCCGTCCGATAGCTTGTCGCCGATCTCGAAATAGTACGGGAATCCCTGCGGACCACTGAGGATGGCCGTATGTTTCTTTTTGTATTTGACGATCCCGATGAGGTTGATATCATCGATGTAGAGCTGAGGCGTTCCTCCGAGCGTCGACTTATCTTTGAGCTCTTTCCCTCCCAGAAGATTCTTGAAGGGATCCCGCCGGCCGGAAGCGTCGTAGGTGGGCTGGTTCATCTGCAGGTCGATAAGAATTTCTCTTTCCAACGCGGGCTTCTGCTCCTGCGGGAAGAGGAGGCCGCTTCCTCCGAGAAAAAGGCTCAGACAAAGCAACAGAATGCCGGGGTATTTCATGGTGTCCTCCTCTGCGGCTGAGGTTTCCCCGGCGGCGCGGTTTCCGCCTCTTCCAGGAAGATGTAGGTCTTGGCCGTGAAGTTGGAGGAGATGGTCAAATCATCCGTCTGGTTATTCAGGGCTTTGATCGTGAAGTTCTCGATATTGAAGATGCGGGCGAACTTGCTCAGCCGGTCGAAGAAAGAGGCCAGGTTATGATAGTTCCCCCGTATCTCCATCGGGATCGGCCATTCCGAGTAGTATTCCCGGTTGACCTCACCCCGGGGAGTGAAACGGACCAAATCCAGCCTGGAATCGAAAGCCATCTGCTGTACCCGCCTGAGGATGACATCGACCTCCTTCCTGAGAGGGATGATCACTTCCAGCTCTTTCAGGGTCTGGGTGAGCGTGGCCAGCTCGGCTTCGATAATGTCCAACTGCTGTTTCTTTTCGAGGAGTGACTGGACTTCTTTTTCCACGTTCTGCCTCTCCACCTTGATCCGGTTGAGCTCGGCCTGCTGAGGCTTGAAATAAATGAAAAAGGCCAGTCCGAGAATGATCACCGCTAAAAGGATACGGCCGTACCAGGGCATGTTTTTCATGATGATCACCTTTTCTCGGCTTTGGGCTTCGGCTTGGCCGCGGCTTTCTGGGGGGGCGGCTGCGCGGCCTCGGGTAGCACGTAGTTCAGGGTCAGCGAGAACTCGAGAAACTGGGCGCTCCGTCCCGATCTCTGAGTGGAGGAGATGAGGTTGACGTTGGTGAGGTGGGGGCTGCTCTCCAGGTTGTAGATATAATCGGCGATGAGGTTGTTGGACAGGGAGTTCCCCTTGATCTGGATCATCTGGCCCTGGGAGGAGACTTCGGTCAGCCAAACCCAGTCCGGGAGCTTCCTGCTGAGCTCGTCCATAATGGTGACGGCGCTGTCCTGTTGGGCGCGCAGCTGCTTGATGAGGCTGATCTTGCGCTCGAATTCGGCCTTCTGCTTCTCGAGCTCACCCAGCTTGGCGATGACGTACTCAAGCTTCTTCTTCTCGGCCTGGGCGGCCTGGAGCCGATCTTTTTCCTGGTTGATCATCCTCTTTTGAAGTAAAAAGCCGGCGGCCAGGACGACAACGAGGAGCAGCGCGAAGACCGAGGTGAGGGGAAAGGCCTTCTTGGCCTTGAACTCCGGCCCGGCGACGACGGGCCCTTCCCTGAACTCTTTGCTTTCCGGTTTTAAGAGGTTGATTCGGATCATGTTACTTTTCCATTTTCCTGGTGGCGAGCCCGACGGCCACACCGAAGAGGGGGGCCATTTCCTGCGGATAGACGGGGTCGAGCCTTCTCTCATCGAAGACGACGTTGCGGAAGGGATTGAACGCTTCGGTCTTGATCCCGAGCTTCTGCTCGAAGGACTGGGCGATGTTCTTGAGTTGGGCCAATCCGCCACTCAGATATATTTTTTCGATTTTCTTCTCTCTCTTCTCACCGGCCTCGTAAAAGGAAAAGGTCTTGTCGATCTCATCGAGCAGGTCCTTGACATTGAAACTGACCAACTCGTCCACCTTCTCGGGAGCCACGCTCTTGACGGGAATTCCCTTCAGCAGCTTCTCGGCTTCATCGAAGCTGAGGTTCAGTTCCTTGCGGATGTTCTCGATGAAGAAGAAACCGCCGAGCGAGAGGTCGCGGACGAGCTGCGATGTTCCCCGCTCGATGATGGCCACATTGGTGATATTGGCCCCAATGTTGACGACGGCCAGGATCTTGGATTGAAAATCTTCGGGGTAGTTCACCTCCAGGGAGTTTTGGAGAGCGAAGACATCGATGTCGATCGCCACGAGGTTCTTGCGGGCCTGGTTGACCACATTGCTGTAGTTGGCGATCTTGTCCTTCTTGGCGGCGACCAGGAGGATGTCCAGATTCCGTTCCTCCGAACCGCGGGGCGGCCGGAGGATGGCGTAGTCGACGCTGGTTTCCTCGTAGGGATAGGGGATGTTATGCTTGGCCTCCCAGACGATGGATTCGGCCAGCTCCTCCTTGTCCATGGCCGGCAGAGAGATCTTCTTGATGATCACCGAGTTGCCGGATATGGAGATGGCGACGTTCCGGTTCTTGAACTTGTTCTCGTCGAAGATCATCTTGATCGTTTCGACGACGGCTGTCGAGTCGATGATCGTTCCTTCGACGATGGCGTCATGGGGAAGTAGCTCGTAGCCGACCCGGACGACTTCGAAAACGTCCCGGTCCCTTTTCTTCTTGGCAGCCAGCTCGACCGCCTTGATAGAATGAGAGCCGATGTCCAATCCGACGATCCCTTTGTCTTGGTTTAAACCGAGCATGTTTGCGCCTGCCTTTATTAAGGTTAATGAGAAACCGATAGCTTGCCCTGCCGGAGCTTTTCCCGGAGGCGGTTTTCCACGATCTCCGGAACCAGCCCGGTGACGCATCCGCCCAACGAAAAGACCTCCTTGACCACACTGGAACTCAGGAAGGAGTAATGGACGCTGGGCATCATGTAGAGTGTCTCAATGTCGGGGTCGAGCTGGCGGTTCATCAGCGCCATCTGCAGTTCATATTCGAAGTCGGAAACCGCCCGCAGTCCCCGGATCACGACCCGTGCCTGATGGCTCCGGACGAACTCCACCAGAAGTCCGCCGAAGGCCTTGACCTCGATCTTCGGCTGATCGGCAAAGATCTCCTCGATCATGGTCACCCTATCTTTAGTCGAGAAAAGAGACTCTTTTTTGGGATTTTTAAGCACGGCGACGATGATTGTGTCAAACAGCTTCAACCCCCGCAGGATGATGTCCAGGTGGCCGTTGGTGATGGGATCGAAGAAGCCGGGATATACTGCTCTCTTCTCCATCCAAGGCATAAATCTCTCAGTCTCAACCAGGTTATCATTGTCAATATCAGAAAGCATCGCCTTTGTCAACAGAAAAACTTCCTCGGAGCAAAGGTTTTTGACGGTTATCAGAATCTCATAGCCCCGTTGGGTCGTCAATCACCCCTAGCGAGGAGATAGGAGGTGAAAAATCGCCGGTCTGCCTCACCAATAAGGATTATACAAGACAAGAAATGAGGCGTGCCCCTGCGCGTCCTCGGCAAGTCTCAGGTTTGCGGTGCGTCAGCCCGCTCGGTTCCCACATCGGCTTTTTGGAGGGGGAATCCGCTTCGCCTTCCCCCTTGGAACCCCCTGCTTTGCTCCGCAAACCAGCAACCTCACTCCTATTCCTTCTTTTTCCCAGGGTTTGGGGCAGTGGCAGGAGAAACCCGTATGAGGAGAGAGCGGGCACGGTTTCTCGACCGAAGGGAGAGAAGAGCGAACGACGAATCGAGCCCGTTTTCCGCGCTGGGGAGAAAACGGGCGCGGTTTCGATGCCACTGCCCCGAACCTTCCGCTCAGTCGTCGACGGACTTCCTCACCGCAAAACCCTCACCTTGTCTCGTTCTGCCGCTCAAGCGAGCACAGGCTATTACCATACTGCCTATTTCTGCACAGATATTCTTAGGCTGGGTAACCCGGGCCCGGCCGTTGATTTATCGGCCGAAATGGGGGAAAATAGAATCGGGTAGAATCTGGGAGAAATGCCGCCATGAGACGACGTCTTGGCCTTCTTCTTTTATTGTTCAGCGCGGTCTCGGCCTTGATTTCCTGGGGAGGCCAAGATCCGGATGCTTATGCCAAAAAACGGCGCCGGATGGTCATCGAACAGCTCGCCGGCCGGGACATCTCCGACCGCCGCGTCCTCGCAGTCCTGGGGAAGGTTCCCCGGCACCTTTTTGTCCTTCCAGCGTATCGAGATCAGGCCTATGAAGACTATCCCTTGCCCATCGAAGAGGGCCAGACCATTTCTCAGCCCTATATCGTTGCCCTGATGACTCAATGCCTCGGTTTGAAGGGTGGGGAAAAGGTTTTGGAGATCGGGACGGGATCCGGCTATCAAGCGGCCGTCCTTGCCGAGATCGGGGCGCGGGTTTTTTCGATCGAGATCAACGAACGACTGGCGGCTCAAGCCGCCCGGACTCTTCGGGCGCTCGGTTATGACGATGTCCAAGTCAGGTGCGGCGACGGCTATCGAGGCTGGCCTGAGGAGGCCCCGTTCGATGCCGTCATCGTCACCTGTGCTTCCCCCGAGATCCCGCCTTGCCTCGTCGAGCAGCTCGGGGAAGGCGGCCGCCTGATTATTCCCTTAGGGAGTGCCCGTCATTTCCAGATCCTGACGCTGCTCACCAAAGAGGGCGGGAAGCTGCGGAAGAAAGAGATCTCAGGCGTCCGCTTCGTCCCCATGACAGGAGAGGCGCAGAAGAAAAAGGACGGCTAGGCGATTTGCTTTTCGGCCTGCTCTTGTGCTAATTTTGGCCCGCACGAGATGATCAAATTCGGGACTTCGGGTTGGCGGGCCGTGATGGGCGCGGAGTTCACCTTTGCCAATGTCCGAATCGTCGTCCAAGCCATCGCCAACTATCTGAAAAGGAGGTTTCCGGGCCGGTCGATTTCCGTCGTCGTCAACTACGACACCCGCTTCCTCTCGGAACGTTTCGCCAACGAGGCGGCCAAGATCCTCTCCCATAACCGGATCCAGGTGCTGCTCTCCGACCGGGACGCCCCCTCTCAAGCCCAGGCGCTCCAGATTATCATGCGGAAAGCCCAGGCGGGGATCAACTTCACCGCTTCTTTCAACCCGCCCGAGTACAACGGCTTGAAATTGAACCTCGAGACGGGCGCCCCCGCGCTCCCCGGCGAGACCGATAAAATTGAAGAGGAGGTCCGTTGCCTGGCCGAAACTTCCATTTCCTTCCCGTACTACCCACGGACGGATTTCGTCCAGAAGATCGACCTGCAAAGCGACTATCTGGAGTTCATCCAGAAGAAGATCGATTTCGCCTCTATCCAGAAATCCAAGCTCCGGATCGGCGTGGACCTTCTCTATGGGACGAGTCGTGAGTACCTGGACGAGATCCTCGAAGACAACAATATCCCCGTCGAGGAGATTCACGGCTATGTCGACCCCTATTTCGGCGGCATCACGCCCTCGTGCAGCGAGCAGAACCTGCGCGAGCTCCGGAAGCTGGTCCTGGAGAAAGAATGTAACCTGGGCATCGCTACGGATGCCGATGGGGACCGTTTCGGGATCCTCGACCAGAACGGACGTTTCGTTATTCAGAACATCATTCTTTCTCTGTTGCTGGATTACCTCGTCCGCCTGAAGGGATGGCGGGGAGGGGTCGCCCGCTCCGTGTCCACCACTCACTTGATCGACCGGGTAGCCCGGCGGTATGGCCTCCCCCTGTTCAAGACGCCGGTCGGATTCAAGTATATGGCCGACCTTTTCCTTCGCAAGCAGATCATCTTCGGCGGCGAGGAGAGCGCCTGTATCGCCGTCAAGTCGCACCTGCCGGAAAAGGACGGTATCTTCGCCGGCCTTCTCGTGGCCGAAATGATGGCGGTAACGGGAAAGAGCCTGTCCGAGCTGCAGCAGGGGTTTTTCCGTGAATACGGACGGAAGTTCAGCGGCCAGCGGAAGCTTCCTCTTCAGCCGAGAAGCGAGCGCGTCCTGAGAGAGCTCATCATCAACCCGCCGGAACATCTCGGCGGGAGACGGGTCTTGGGTGTTGAACGGATCGACGGCCTCAAGCTCGATTTCGACGATGATGACTGGCTCCTCCTCCGGCTGTCCGGGACCGAACCGGTCGTCCGCTGCTACGCCGAGGCCAACTCCAGGGCGGAGCTGGAGAGACTTCTTGACTTCGGAACGAAGGGGCTGAACTGATGTCCCGGGAAGAACGCAAAGGCACCTCCCTCCGGCGAAAGCTCGCGGTGGCGGCGGTGGCCTTCTTTTTTCTGGTTCTTCTTATCTCTTCCTTTTTTGGTAAGAAAGGACTCATCGAAATCTACCGGGTGAAAAAGAACTACGAGGCTTTGCTCCAGGAGGTCCAAAGCCTCGAGGCCAGAAAAATCGAGCTCCAGAAGGAGATCGAGGAACTCCGAAAGGACCCTCTGGCCGTGGAGAAAGAGGCCCGCGAGAAACTCTGGCTGATCAAGCCCGAAGAAAAGGTCATCGTCAAGAAAAAAGAAGAGAAGCGTTGAGGCCGCCGCTCCAAGAAACGCAAGAGCTGCTCAAAGACCTCAATCTTGAACAGAAAAGGGCGGTTGTCCACGGCCCTGGGCCGCTCCTCATCATTGCCGGCGCCGGCACCGGCAAGACCCGGGTCATCACCCAACGGATCGCCACCCTCATCGCTGCAAAGATGGCCAAACCGGAAGAGATCCTGGCGGTGACGTTCACCGAGAAAGCGGCCAACGAGATGGAGGAGCGGGTCGACCAGCTTGTTCCCTACAGTTATTCTTTTGTCGAGATCAGCACTTTCAACTCGTTTGGAGAGAGGGTTCTGCGGAATTATGCCCTTGACCTTGGCTACCCGCCGGATTTCAGGCTCCTGGACGATGTCGAGCAAGCCATCTTTTTCCGGGAGAGACTCTTCCGCCTTCCCCTCGATTACTACCGTCCTCTCAGTGTTCCCACCCGGCATATCCAGGAGCTGCTGGACACGATCAAGAAGCTCAAGCAGGAGGATATCCGCCCGGAGGAATATCTCCAGTACGCAGGCGAGCTGGGAAAGCGGTCCGCCGATCCTGCGGACAAAGAAAAAGCCCTCAAACATCTGGAGATGGCCCGAGTCTACGAAACCTACGAGACGTTCCTTAAGAAGGAGGGTAAGATCGATTTCGAGGACCAGGTCCGGCTGGTCGTCGAGTTGTTCCGGAAAAGACCCTCCGTCCTCGCGGAATTCCAGGGTAAATACAGGTATATCCTTGTCGACGAATTCCAGGACACCAACTATGTCCAGTTCGAGCTGCTGAAGCTCCTGGCCGCCGGCCATAACAATCTCACCGTCGTGGGAGACGATGACCAGAGCATCTTCCGTTTTCGAGGAGCGTCCCTGGCCAATATCCTCAACTTTCGCGGCTATTACAAAGAGCGGGGAATCAGGGTCCGGGAGGTCGTCCTGACTCGGAATTACCGGTCCACTCAGCAGATCCTAGATTCCGCGTACACCTTAATCCAACACAACAATCCTCACCGCCTGGAGGTCAGGGCGAAGGTCCAGAAGAAGCTCGTCTCTGCGGTGGACAGAAAAGAGAAAAGCATCCATCTCCTCCAATTCGACACTCTGTCCCACGAAGCGGACCGGGTGGCCGAGCTCGTCCGCGCGAAATGGGAAGCCGGGGTCAGGCTCGGGGAAATCGCCATTCTCGTCCGGAGGAATGCCGATGCCGACGCCTTCCTGCGGGCTTTGAACATGAAGCAGGTTCCCTTCCGGTTTTCCGGAAGCCGGGGCCTTTATTCCCAGGATGAGGTCAAGATCCTTGTCTCGTTCATCAGGGCCTTGACCGATTTCGAGGACGGCCGGAGCCTCTTCTTTCTCGCCCACTCTGAGGTCTACCGAATAGACCTCTACAGCCTGACGATCATCTCCAATTACGGCCAAAAGAGAAACCTTCCGCTCCACGGCGTTTTCCGGGAGATCGCTCAGGAGGCACTGATCCTGGAGGTCAAGCCCGAAGCCGTCGAGAAGGTAAAGAGAATCTACGAGGACCTGCTTCATTTTGTTCGTCTCTCCGACACTAAAAATGCCGGCCAAGTGGTCTTTGCCTTCCTTGAGAAGACGGGATATATCAAGGCGCTCGTCGAGTCGGGGAGCCTTGATGCCGAGCTCAAGATCAAGAATCTCCGGCTCTTCTTCGATAAGATAAAGAATTTCTCCGAGGTCGTAGAGAACGACTCGATCCAATCTTTTGCCCAGCACCTCGACCTGCTCCAGGAAGTCGGAGACAACCCGGCTACGGCCGAGGCCGAGCTCGAGGAAGAGGCGGTCAACGTTCTGACCGTCCACAAGGCCAAGGGCCTCGAATTCACAGTCGTCTTTATGGTGAGCCTGATCGCCGACCGTTTCCCCGGCCGGGAGAAACGGGAGAAGATCCCGTTCCCGGGCGAGATCCTGAAAGAGAGGCTTCCCCTCGACGACGGTTCCGGGACCGGGAGCGAGTCCTCGGATATCGGTTCGCTCCGGGAAGAAAGACGTCTTTTTTATGTCGGTATGACGCGGGCGAAGAGGGAACTCTACCTGACCTGGGCAAGAGATTACGGGCTCAAGCGCCTGAAAAAGGTGAGTCCATTCGTCTTGGAAGCCCTGGACATTCCCAAGCAGCCAGAGGAGGTCCAGCGTACCTCGGCCCTGGAAGAGATCGGCCGCTATGGCGAAGGAGCGTCGGCGGGCCGGGTTTCGCCCCGGCTCAAGGTCAAGGACATTATCACCCTGAGCTATTTCCAGCTTGAGGATTACCTGGTGTGCCCGCTCAAATACCAGTTTCGGCATGTCTGGCGAATCCCCGTTCCACCCCATCACGCGCTGGTCTTCGGCCGGGTCCTCCACAGCGTCATCCATTCGTACCTGATGAAGAGGATAGCCGGCGAAAAAGTCGGCGAGAAAGAGCTCCTTCGGGAATACGAGAGACAATGGATCAACGAGGGATTCTTGAGCCGCGAACATGAAGTGCAGAGAAAAAAAACGGGGCGGCAAGCCCTGAAACGCTTCTTCCGGCGTGAAGAATTATCGGGCGGCCGTCCGACATATCTGGAAAAAAGCTTCAAGTGGCAGCAGGACAGGATCCGATTCATCGGCCGCTGGGACCGGATCGACGTCCGCCCGGAAGGAGCCGTCATCATCGACTACAAGGCCACCCAGGTCAAAAACCAGAAAGAAGCGGACAAGCGGACGGTGGACAGCTCCCAGATGGACCTGTATGCCCTCTCGTTTATCAGGACCCAGGACGGTCCTCTCCTCGGAACGGAGCTTTATTTCCTGGAATCGGACCTGGTCGGACATGCCGCCAAGGGCGACAAGGAGATCGAAAGGGCCTGGAACAAGGTCCGAGAAGCGGAAGAGGGTATTCGGGGCCGGAGTTTTACCGCCCGACCCGATTATCACAACTGCCGGCTCTGCGAATTCAAGACGATCTGTCCAAAGACGTATGCCTACTGACAGGAAGGTTGCGCGAAAGCCGGGTAACTCCTGAGCGGCGGACGGGACATCAGTCGGTGGGCAGCCAGAAGGACATGACCGCCCAGGGATTCTCCTTTTGCAGGATTTCCAGCGTTCGCAGCAGGCCATTCCGGTCGGAAGAAAAAAGCTGCAAAGCCTTGATATCCAGCCGGCCGGAAAGACTTCCGAACAGGGTTGTTTTTCTCGGCCAAACGGCCAACCTGACCTTCTCTTCAGAAGGAATGCCGGCCAGCTCCTTGGCCAGCTCCAGGGCTTTGTCCAGGCCGCCCAGCTCATCGACCAGTCCGACCTCCTTGGCCTGGCGTCCAGTCCAAACGCGTCCCCGGCCGACCTTGTCGACATCCTCCCTGGAAAGGTTGCGGCCTTCGGCCGCCTTGCTGAGAAACCTATTATAGGTCCAGAGGATCTGCTCCTTCAAGAGCTTGCGGTCCTCCGGGCTAAAAGGCCGGAAGGTGGAGAACAGGTCGGCCCTCCGTCCGAAGGTCATCTTTTCGGCCGTGATTCCCAGTTTTTGGTAGAGCCCGTCCAGGCTGAACTTTCCTCCCAGGACGCCGATCGACCCGGTCAAGGTTTGGGGTTGGGCGACGATACGGTGGGCGGCCATGGAGATCCAGTAACCTCCCGAGCCGGCCAGATCGGACATGGAGACGACCAGAGGCTTTTCCTTCTTGGCCAGGATCGTCTCACGCCAGATGACGTCCGAAGCGACGGCCGATCCGCCGGGGCTGTCCACGCGAAGCACGATCGCCGCAACGGAGCGGTCTTCCCTGGCTCTCCGGATGGCCCGGGAGAGCGTCCGGCTGCCGATCGTACCATAAACCCTTTCGCCGCCGATGATCGCTCCCGTAGCATAGATAACAGCGACCTTCCGGCCGGTCTCCAGCCCGAGGGAGGCCGGGCTGATCCTGAGGTATTCGGAGAGAGGGGTCCGGTGGAGCTTCCGGTCTCCCTCCTGGAGGAGCTTCTCCAGCTCGTCTTCGTAGAGAAGTTCGTCCACCAGGCCGGCGTCGAGCGCCTGCTCACCCTGGTAGAGGCCCTGGTCGATGATGGCTTCGACCTCGGCTTCACTCTTTTTTCTGGCCTCGGCAACGGCCCGGACGTATTCGGAGAAGATATCTTGATAGATGGACTCGAGCATCAGCTTATGGGCTTCGGTGAAACCCTTTTCCATGAACATATTGTAGGCGGTTTTGAATTCTTCAACGTGTTCGAACTCCGCTTCGATGCCCAGCTCGTCCAGCCCTTTCTTGAAAAAAGGAACCCAGCCGCCGATGCCGTTGACACCCAGCCAGCCGAGGGGATGAAGGATGATCCGATCGCAGGCCGTTGCCAGGTAATATTCCTTGTCGAATTCGGGAGCCTCCTCGATGTAGGCATAGACCTTTTTTCCGGAGGCGCGGAATTCCTGGATGGCAGCCCGGACCTCGCTGACCTTGGCCCAATCGCACTCCAGGTAGCCGAGCCGGAGGAGGACGCAGCGGATGCGGTCGTCCGCCTTGGCCTTGCGGAAACTCTCCCAGATATCGCGGACGGAGATGGATCTCCCGAGGAAATAGCTCGTCAGGAAATCTGGCGCAGAGAACTCCGGGAAGGGGCCGGCCAGGTCGATGTCGAGGTAAGAGTTAGCCCTGACTGTGGGCGGCCGACCGAACTCGCTGTAGAGAAAAGCCAGGATGGTGGCCGTCACCAGGACCGCAAAAAACAGGAATATCAAGAGGACATATTTACCCTTCTTCATTTTATCTCCTTATCCCAACTACGGGTTTCTCCGCAACTGGTTTTCGCCCCGTGGTCCCCTCCAATATATCAGAAAAAGAGGGGTCGCGGATAGGGCTTGATTTCTTCAAATGGATATGGAAGAATAATTTGGCCTTCGCCGTCATCCTACCCGTTTCGATGGGAACGATGAGGGTGAGAGCGCAAGGAGGTCTTTTTAATGTCTGCTGCAAAACTTTATGTGGGCAACCTCAACTACAGGACCACAGAGGACAAGCTGAAAGAGCTCTTTTCCCAGCACGGAGAGGTGACTTCAGTCAACATCCTCCAGGGGCGCGGCTTTGGCTTCGTCGAGATGGGCACTCCGGAAGGCGCCCAGGACGCCAAGGCGAAATTGAACGGCACGGAATTCGACGGCCGCAGAATCATCGTCAACGACGCTCGTCCGAGGACAGAGAGGTCGGGGCACATCGGCGGCGAACGGAGAGATCGAAGAGATTTCGGTAAGTTCTAATATAAATTTCCCCCTTTTGTCTCCCTTTTCTGGAAATCCTCCGGGAGCAGGTTCCAGAGAGGGGAGGATTCCACGTTTTTGCCTTTGCTTGCCGGTCTGAATTCCGGCGGCAGGGACCCGACCCGGGCGCGAACTTCCCGGCCGCAGATCCGGTCCATTCTTTTCCCGGGGGGTGAACCTTTGTTCGGATCCGTTCGTAGAAGTCTGTGAAGCGCGCAGATGAGGTCAGGAATGAACATGGAAAAGCGTTCGTCCGCGCAGGCAACCGCCGTTCAGGAGCGGGATGACTTCGTCTCCGGGCGGCGCTATGATAGCCGATAGACCGAGAATGGAAGATATCAGGACGGCCAGCCATGAAGACATCCGGGTTCTGCTCGAAAGAGCCGTCGAGGGCAACCGGCAGGCCTTCAAAGACATCGTCAGCCTCTATCAGCAGAAAGTCTTCCTCCTGGCCTATTCCATCCTGCGGAACCGGGAAGACGCCCTGGACGTCGTTCAGGAGACTTTCATGAGGCTCTATCAGAAGATCGACGCCTACGAGAAGGAGAGGAATTTCCAGGCATGGCTCCTTCAGATCGCCAAGAACCTCAGTATCGATTATTTCCGGAAGCATCACGCCCGGCGCCGGGAGCTGGAGAGCGGCCGGAGCGTCGAGGATCTCCACCTGGCGGCCGACGATTACCGCTCCAACCCGGCATCCTCGGAGCTGCGCCGGGTCATTTCTCTCTGCCTCGAGCGATTGGGGGAGAGGCAGCGGATGATCTTCGTGATGAGACACTTCAACGGGCTCGAGTATAGGGAGATCGCCCAGATCCTGGGGATTTCTGTGGGGACGGTCAAATCCCTTCATTTCAAGGCCGTCCGGAACCTCAAACACTGGCTGAGCCCGCAACTGGGGATGCAACCATGAATGAATGCCGGCGCCTAAGACGAGATTTCGTGACTTTTTTGGAGGGAGAGATGAGCGAACGCGACCGCGAGAACGTCAAACGGCATCTCGAGGCCTGCCCGGCCTGCGCCCAGGAGCTCAAGGACCTTGAGAGGATCCTGGAGAGCGCCGATTCGCTGGGCCAGGAGATGAAGTCCGTGCTGGCCGGCATCGATTGGGACGCCCAGGCGGAGAAGATCGTTGCCGCCGTCTGGGACGAGAAGGTCCATCCACAGAAAGAGCCGAAGCGGGCGCGTCTCTGGGCGTCCCTCCCTCGGCTCAGGCCTGTCCTGGTCGGACTCCTCCTCGGGATCATGGTCGGTGGGGTGGGCATGTTCGTCGCTTACAGAAGCGGCCTCTTCGAGAAACCGCCAGGCGAGGCGTTGTTCGCTTCGCGCGAGTTTCTGGACCACGTCGACCAGGAAATGGCCCGCCGCGAGACCCTGGACTACCTGGACAAGAGCCAGTACGTGCTGCTCGAACTCACCCAGACTCAGACCGGGAGCGGAGATTGCCGCCTGACCGATGCCGCGGCGCGCGAGACCAGGGAGCTTCTCGCCAAGAAAAAGTACCTGAATTCCCAGCTCGAGAAGACCCGGATGGCCAAGGCCAAAGACATCTGTGACCAGATCGAGATGTTGTTCTTCGAGCTTGCCCAAATGAGCGAGAACCTGACACCCGCCCAGTGCCGGGGGATCCAGAATATGATCGAGGAAAAAAACATCTTCTTGAAAATAAAGCTCTTGAAGAAAGACCTTCAAGGGAGCGAGGTTTAAGGTGAAAAAAACAGCCCTTCTCATAATCATTTTATCGGGTTTCGGATGCGTCCTGGCGGCGGCCCAAACGTCTCCGGATGAGAAGCTCTTCGAGCGGGCCAAGATTCTCTTCTTCGACGGGAAATGGGAGGATGCCCAGGAGACCTTCGAAGACCTTTTGGACGATTATTCCGACAGTCCGCTCGTCCCCCAGGCGACCTTCTACCGGGCGGCCTGTCTGGCCAGGCGGAAAGGCCATGAGGAAGAAGCCCTCGAGGCCTATAAAGAATATCTCTCGGGCAAGGGAAAGAACGACAGTCTGGCCCGGGAGGCGGAGACGTCTATCATCGACCTCGCCTATGAGCTTTATAAGGACGATGAGGAGGACTACCTGGACGAGATCGAGCAACGCCTGGAGAGTGCCAACCGTGACATCCGGTATTATGCCGCTTTCAAGCTGAGCCTGGTGAAGGATAAACAGATTGCCGTCCAGGCCATTCCGGTGTTGGAGAGGGTCATCGTGGAAGAGAGCGACAGGGATCTCAGGGACAGGGCGAAGATCGCGCTGCTGAGAATATCTCCCGCCGCGCTGAAAGATATAGAAGACAAGGAAGAACGGGGGAGGGCCAAGGTCCTGAAAATCAGGGTCATGGTCGAAGGGCGGAAAGAGGCGGAGTTTTCCCTGAATATTCCCTGGGCGTTGGCCGACCTGGCCCTTTCGGCCATCCCGGAAAAGGACAAGGCCGCCCTGAGGCGCGAAGGTTATGACCTGGATAGGATCATCCATCAGCTGACCCGGATCAAGGGCAATATCATCGAGATCCGTCCCCCGGAGGACAGGACTCGGGTCATCAAGCTTTGGATCGAGTGAAGCCATCGATTTTCCCTCGCTTCAAAAGGTGATCTCGTTCCCGTAGAAGGCGCGCCCACAAAGAAAGTGAAATCGGGGGGCGTTCCGTTGACTTTTTCCGTACTTGCCCCAATAATATCAGCCTCTAGGATAAGACCATGGCCAGGCTGTTTGAGTATCAAAGCAAGAAGCTTTTGAAACAGGGAGGCATTCCGGTCCCGGCGGGAGATGTGGCGACTACCCCCGAGGAAGCCCGAGGCATCGCCGAGACGATCGGAAAGCCCGTGGTTCTCAAGATCCAGGTATGGGTGACCGGGCGCGCCGGGATCGGAGGGATCCAGTTCGCGGATACTCCCGAGGAGGCGGAAACCAAGGCCCGCGAGCTCCTGGGGATGAAGGTCAAGAACTTCGTCGTCGACCGGATCCTGGTGGAAGAAAAATTGGACATCCAGGCCGAGTATTTCACCGGGGTGGTCATCGATGACGCTTCCAAACGGCCGCTCCTCATCTTCAGCCCGGCCGGAGGCACCGGAGTGGAGGAAATCGCCCGTCTTCACCCGGAAAAAGTCGCCCGCCAGGCTATCGACGTCCTCAAGGGATTTCCAGAATACGAAGCGCGGAACATGCTGATTCGGGTGGGAATCGAAGGAGCGCTCCTGCCGAAGCTGGCCAACCTCCTGGCCAAACTCTATAAGATCGCCCGCTCGAATGACGCCCGTTCGGCCGAGATGAACCCCCTTGTTCTGACGGAGGAAGGAAAACTTTTTGCTGCCGACTGTCACCTCGTCGTCGATGACTATGCCGTTTATCGCCATCCTGAGTTCGGGATCGAGGTGGCGCGGGAGTTCGACCGGCCGCCGACCGAGCTGGAGAAAATCGCCTACCGGGTCGAGGAAAAGGACTACCGCGGGACCTTCTACTTCTTCCAGATGGTCGAACAAACGGCCGGTGACGAGAAAACCATCGGTTTCCACGGTGCCGGCGGCGGCGGGTCGATGATGTCCATGGACGCAGTCCTCAACCGCGGGTTCAAGCTGGCCAATTACTGCGATACGAGCGGCAACCCGCCGGCCAGCAAGGTCTATCGCGCCGCTAAGATCATCCTCTCCCAGCCCGGGATCAGGGGCTATTTTGCCTCGGGATCGGGGGTCGCCAGCCAGGAGCAGTTCCATTCGGCGCGCGGCCTGGTCAAGGCCTTCCAGGAGGAACGACTGACCATCCCAGCGGTTATCCGGCTGGGCGGGAATTTCGAAGAAAGGGCGATCTGGATTCTGCAGACTTACTTAAAGGAAATTTCGGGTGTCGTCGAGGGGTACGGCCGCGACGATGCGCCCGAATTCTGCGCCCGCCGGCTCGAGGAGCTGGTGGCGGGGAATCCGGAAGGACGCCATGAAGTGCGGCCGATCGTCGAACCCACGGTTCCCGAGAAGGCCTATGTCTTCGAAACGGTCACCGGCCGCATCTCCTTCGACCATGTCAAGTGCGCAGATTGCCAGACCAAAGGTTGTGTGCCGGCCTGCCTTCCCAAGATCCTAAAGATCGAGGACGGAAAGCCGGTCCTGGCCGTCTCTCCGGAGGAGGCCAAGAAAGGCAAGTGCACCGAATGTCTGGCCTGCGAGATCTTCTGCAAGTTCCAGGAGCAGGACGCGATTGTCATCCATCTCCCCATCCCCGGGCTCAAGGAATACAGGGAGAAGATCATCGCCGCCAAAGAGGGAAAATGATTAATTTTATAGAATATATAGGAATCATAAGAATAATTTAGCAAAGAGATCAGATATCATGGCTATCTTGGTGAATGAGAAGTCGCGGGTCATCATCCAGGGCATTACCGGACGTGAGGGCATGGTCCGGGCGCAGTTGATGAAGGATTACGGGACGAAAGTCGTCGCCGGAGTGACGCCCGGCCGCGGCGGCCAGGATGTCTATGACATCCCGGTCTATGATTCCGTGCTTCAGGCCTGGGAGAAGCAGGGGCCGGTGGACATCAGCGTCATCTTCGTCCCCGCCGCCCTGGTCAAGGGTGCCGCTCTCGAGGCTATCGACGCGGGAGTGAAGCTTCTCGTTATCGTCCCCGACCGCGTGCCCATCCATGACGTCCTGGAGATCGCCGCCCGGGCCGCCGAGAAGGGCGCGCGCTTCGTTGGTCCCAACACCCTCGGCCTGGTCAGCCCGGGCAAAGCCGTCCTGGGAATGATCGGCGGCCGCGCCGAGCGGGCCAGGGAATGGTTCCGGCCTGGGTTTGTCGGCGTCAGCTCGCGGAGCGGCGGCATGACCTCGGCCATCTCCTATTATCTCACCCAGGCCGGCTTGGGCCAGAGCACCATCGTCCATGTCGGCGGCGACGCCGTCATCGGTCTCTCCCATCCCGAGGTCATGACGCTCTTTGAGGAGGACCCGGAGACAAAGATGGCCGTGATGTTCGGGGAGATCGGGACGTCCCAGGAGGAGCATGTGGCCGACCTCATCGAAAGCGGCCGGTTCACCAAGCCCCTCATCGCTTACATCGGCGGCAAAGCGGCCAAGTCGGGGACGCGCTTCTCCCACGCCGGGGCCATCGTCGAGGGCTCGCGCGGCTCCCACGAAACCAAGGTGAAGAGGCTGCGCGAGGTCGGCGCGCACGTCGTCGAGGCGATCTCCGATATTCCCGTCAAGGCCAAGGAGCTTGCCGGATCGAGCCAGAGTCAGTGAGGGAAAGACAATGACCGAAGATCTTCATTGGAAAACCGGAATTACCTCCGTCCGGCCGAACAAGGTCCGGCTGCGCGGCTACCCCATCGACCAGCTGATGGGAAAGATCACCTTTTCCCAGGCGATCTACCTCGTTCTCAAGGGCGAGCTGCCTTCGCCCGGGGTCGGAAAACTTCTCGATGCGGTCTTCGTTTCCTCGGTCGACCACGGCGCCGGTCCGCCGTCGGTCCTCGCCGCCCGCACCGTCGCCTCGACCGGGGCCGAGCTCCATGCGGCCATCGCGGCCGGGGTGCTGGCCATCTCCCGCCTTCACGGCGGGGCCATCGAGGAGGGGATGAAGCTTTTTCAGGCGATCTCCCAGCGTGCCGAGGAGATGAAGATCACGGTCGAAGACGCGGCCAAGGCGGTTTTGTCCGAAATGAAGGGGAGAGGCGAGCGCGCCTCCGGGTTCGGCCACCGTGTCCACACCCAGG
>JBAQGA010000123.1:0-7885 GCA_049287565.1 Candidatus Aminicenantales bacterium | reverse complement strand
GGAGTTCGGAGCGAGCTTACTCGCCGGGGAAGCGAGCGGGCTGACGATTCCATGCCCGAGCCTCTGCGCAGTTCCGCAGCGCCGAGAAAAACGCCGAGGGAACGGCGTTAAAAACCTGAGCGGGAGCGCTGACATTCCCAACGTGTTTATTTATACTCATTTTATAGCCAGGGATGCTTCCCCGGGTTCCGTGTTCAATTGAAATTTGAGGTGTCTTGTGCTATACATCGGATTCCATTTCCTTTGGAGTGATCGACGATGACGATTCTCAATCTCGTTCCCTATTCTTTTATTATCGGAATCCTGGGGATTATCTTTGCCCTTTTCCTGTTCTACAGGGTTATAAAATATCCCAAAGGGAACCCCCTCATGGAGGAGATCGCGGAGGCCATTCATTCGGGCGCCATGGTCTTCCTGAAAAGAGAATATTCCGCTATTGCCATCTTTGTCGCGGTCACGTTTCTTGTCCTCTGGAAATTCTTTTCCATATTCACGAGCCTGGCCTTCATCACCGGAGCAGTCTGCTCTCTCTCAGCCGGTTTTATCGGGCTCAAAGCCTCCACCCGGTCCGCCGTGAAGACAACCCAAGGAGCCATCACCGGCGGGACGCCGCTCGCCCTGACGATCGCCCTCCAAGGCGGAGCCGTCATGGGGATCACAGTGGCCGCCCTGGGGGTGGCGGGAATCGGGCTATTCTATTTCTTCACGAAGAACCCGCTCATCATCAACGGTTTCGCCATGGGAGCAAGCTCTGTCGCGCTGTTCGCCAGGGTGGGAGGGGGCATCTACACGAAGAGCGCTGACGTCGGAACAGACCTTGTCGGCAAGGTGGAAGCCGGGATCCCTGAAGACGACCCCAGAAACCCGGGAGTCATCGCCGACAACGTCGGGGACAACGTCGGAGATACCGCCGGAATGGGCGCTGACCTTTTTGAATCCTACGTCGGTTCGGTGATCGCTTCTCTGGCCATCGGCTCCACCTTGACCCCTGTCCTCAATCACATGGCCCTTCCCTTGCTCCTCATCGTCATCGGACTTGTCTCCTCCATCGTCGGAGTCCTGTCGATCGGACTTCTGAAAAACTTCAGCCCCCAGTCCGCGCTGAGAAACGCAACCTATATCAGCGCCCTCCTCTTCATCATCGGGGCCTTCTTTGCGATAAAAACCCTCATGGGAAATCTCTCGACCTTATGGGCGGTCCTGAGCGGCATGATTTCCGGGATCCTGATCGGGCTGGAAAGCGAATATTTCACCTCCGGAAAGCCCATCCGATCCATCGCCCGGATCGCCCAGACCGGAAGTGCGCCGACGATCATCACCGGCCTCGCCGTGGGTCTCCAGAGCACGATCCTCCCTGTCTTGACGCTGGCAGGAGCCATCTACGTTTCTTTTAAGTTCGCCGGGCTTTACGGAATCGCCCTTTCGGGAGTCGGCATGTTGGCCACGATCGGGATCGTCATGGCGACCGACTCTTACGGCCCGATCGCCGACAACGCCGGCGGAATCGCGGAAATGTCCAAGGCGGGGCCGAACATCCGGAAAATCACCGACAAGCTCGACGCCCTGGGAAATACGACGGCCGCCATCGGCAAGGGTTTCGCCATTGGCTCAGCCGCTCTAACGGCCCTGGCGCTTTTCTCCGCCTTCCAAACCGCCACCCATCTTTCCGTCATCAGCCTGACCGATGTCGGGACAATCGTCGGGCTTCTCATCGGGGCCCTCATGCCCTTCGCCATCGCGGGAATAGTCATGAAAGCCGTCGGCAGGACAGCCAACAAGATGGTTATCGAGATCCGGCGGCAATTCCGGGAAATCAAGGGACTCCTCGAAGGCCAGGCCAGGCCCAATACGGACAGGTGCATCGACATCGTCACCCGGGGAGCTCTGACCGAGATGATCCTGCCCGGCCTTCTGGCCATCGGCGCGCCCCTGGCTATCGGGTTTATCCTGGGGCCTCAATCCCTTGGAGGGTTCCTTGCCGGCGCCACGAGTTCGGGAGTGCTCCTGGGGATTTTCATGGCCAATGCGGGTGCGGCCTGGGACAACGCCAAGAAATGGGTCGAAGAAGGAAACTTGGGCGGGAAAGGCACCGAGACTCATGCCGCCACCGTCATCGGCGACACGGTGGGGGATCCGCTTAAGGATACAGCCGGCCCATCGATGAACATCCTCATCAAGCTCATGGCCATCGTCAGCCTTGTCTTCGCCACCCTGTTCATTTGACCGTCGGCCCTTTACTCCCCGAGAAAACGGCCTTTTTCAGTTTTTTGACGGTCGATCAGGGGTTCCGGCGACCGTTTGCTATTCTTCTTTATTTCAGTTATAATTTTTGATTCCCAAGATTCCTCAACCGGAACAAAGAGACGGCGCAGATGAAAATAAATGTCTGGAATACTATCCTCCAGCTCAGCAAGGAGCGCGGAGTGGAGCCGTCCTTGATCATCAACGCCATCGAAGAATCCCTGCGCGTGGCCTCGACCAAGTATTTCAGCCATGGCGAGCCTATCACTGTGTCCTTCCGGCCGGAGAAGGGCGAATTGCGGGTCTTCGCCGTCAAGCGGGTGGTCGAAATCCCTCAGGATCTGTCCTCTGAGATCTCCCTGGACGAAGCCAGGAAGATTCACCCGGCGGCCGCGCTCGGTGAAAAGATCGAGGTCGACCTGCCGGCCGATACCCTGGGACGCATCTCCGCCCAGGCCGCCAAACAGATCATCTTTCAGAAAGTCAGGGATGCCGAACAGGAAAAGGTGTATGTCGAGTTCGCCCCCCGCATCGGCGAGATCGTCGCCGGGACGGTCCGCCGCTTCGAGAACGGGAATATCCTCCTCGAGGTCAGCAAGACTGAGGCCCTCTATCCGTCGTGGGAGATGATCCCCAACGAGGAATTCAGCCGCGGTGATACGGTCCGGGCCCTGATTACCCAGGTGCAGAAGACCGCCAAAGGCCCCCAGATCATCGTTTCGCGGAGCCATCCCAAGTTCCTGGCCAAGCTGCTGGAGCTTGAAATCCCGGAGATCGGCAACGGGAACATCGTGATCCAGGACCTCGTCCGTCAACCTGGAGAAAGGGCCAAGGTTGCGGTCCTATCCAAGGAGCGTGATATCGATCCTATCGGAGCCTGCATCGGAGTCAAGGGCAACCGCATCCTCAGTATCAGCAAGGAACTGCAGGGCGAGAAAATCGACGTCATCCTGTGGTCGGCCCAGCCGACCTCCTACGCTAAGGCAGCCCTCAGCCCGGCCCGGATCGATAAGGTCCTTCTCATCGATGACACCGAGAAGACCATGCAGGCGATCGTGTCCCGGGACCAGCTTTCCCTGGCCATCGGGAAGAAAGGGATCAACGTCAAGCTGGCTTCGCGGCTGGTCGGCTGGAAAATCGATATCAAGCAAGTGTGACCATGAAAAAAGAGACGACCAAACCAAAAACCAAAGCGCCAACCAAGAAAAAGGCAAAAACCGCCGAGGCTCCCAAGGAACGGCAGAAGGCCGTCTTCCGGGAAGGGATGACCCTCCGGGATGCAGCCGAGAGGTTCGGGCTCAAGCCGAAAGACTTGATTGAAAAGCTCGCCGCCAAGGGCCTTTTCCTGGAGCTGAACGACCTCCTGGACGGGGAGATGGCGGCAGCCGTCGGCCGCATCCTCGACGCCGATATCGAGTTCCTGGCCTATGAGCAGGAGGTCCGAAGACGGGCAGAAGCGAAGCCGGTCGATCTCCTGACGCGACCTCCCGTCGTTACCATCATGGGCCATGTCGACCACGGCAAGACGACCTTGCTCGACGCCATCCGGTCTTCCAACCTCGTCGGCAAAGAGTCGGGCGGCATCACTCAGCACGTCGGGGCCTACCGCGTCATCTTCAATAACCGGCCCATCACCTTTATCGACACACCGGGCCATGAGGCCTTCACCCAGCTCCGGGCGCGCGGCGCCAAGGTCACCGACATCGTCATCCTCGTGATCGCCGCCGACGACGGCGTCATGCCCCAGACCAAGGAGGCTATCAGCCACGCCAGGGCGGCCGGGGTCCCGATCATCGTCGCCATCAACAAAATCGACAAGGCGGAGGCCGATGCCGACCGGGTCAAGCAGCAATTGTCCAAAGAAGGCCTCTTGGTCGAGGACTGGGGCGGCCAGACCATCTCGGTCGAGGTCTCGGCCAAAGAAAAGAAGAACCTGGCCGACCTGCTGGAAATGATCCTCCTCTTGGCCGACGTGATCGAGCTCAAGGCCAACCCCAAAGTCGAGGCCCAGGGAGTCATCCTGGAAGCCCGGCTCGATCCCAAGAAGGGGCCTCTGGCCACAGTCATTATTCAACACGGGGTACTCACCCCGACCGCGGCCTTCATCTCCGGGACGATCCTTGGAAAGGTTAGAGCCCTGTTCGGCGAGAACGGAAAGGCGCTGCAACGGGCTGAACCGTCCATGCCGGTCGAGGTACTGGGATTCGCCGATGTCCCCGTTTCCGGTGACTTCTTCCAGGTGGTCCCGAACCTCCAAACGGCCAAGAAGATCGTCGCTCACCGCCTCTCCCTTGTCAAGAAAGAGGAGCCTCAACGGGTCGAACGCGTCTCCCTGGACGATCTCTTCAAGAAGATCGAGGAGGGAGCGGTGAAAGAGCTTTCCCTGATCATCAAGGCCGATGTTCAGGGCTCGGTGGAAGTGCTTCGCGAGATCCTCCCCCCGCTCGCCTCGGATGACATCAAGATCAAGATCATCCATTTCGCTACGGGCAATATCACCGAGTCGGACGTCCTCCTGGCTTCCGCCTCAAACGCCGTCATCCTCGGCTACAACGTCCAGCCGAGCCAGAAGGTGATCGACCTGGCCAAGAGGGAGAATGTGGAGATCCGGAGTTACAACGTCATCTATAAGCTGACTGAAGACATCCGCGACGCACTCGCGGGTATGCTCGAGCCGGTGGAGAAGGAGGTCTACCTCGGCCGGGCCGAAATCCGGAGAATCTTCCAGATCCCGCGGGTGGGAACGATCGCCGGCTGCTATGTCCTGGACGGGAAGATCACCCGCCATGCCGAAGCCCGGGTGATGCGGGGCCAGGAGGTCGTCGTGCAGGGCCGGATCGTCTCCCTCAAGCGAATCAAAGAGAACGTCACGGAGGTGGCTAAAGGGCTCGAGTGCGGCATCGGACTCGACAAATCCAAGAATATTCAGGAAGGCGATGTCATCGTCGCCTTCGTCAGAGAAATATCCAGGCCGGCCTAGCCGGCGGGCGCAGTGATGGTCATCGGCCTGCTCTCTCTGGAGATTTTTCTCCCCTACTCCCGGTCTCTCAAGGACAAGAGAAAAGTCTTGAACGCGCTCCGGGACAGGATTCATGGCCGCTTCAATGCCGCCTTCGCCGAGCTCGATTTTCAAGACAAATGGCAGCGGGCCAGACTCGGTATCGTCACCTTGAACAGTCAGAAAGGGCTCGTCGACCAGATCCTCCAGAAGATCCTCCGGGACGTCGAAGAGAACCTGCAGGGTGAGGTCGTCCTATCCGAATTCTATTATTTCTGAGCGCGGGATGTAAGGAGGGGTCATGGACAGCGGCCGGCGCCCGAAACGGGTCGCTCACCTGATCCAGGAGACGCTCAGCCGGATCTTCCTCGAGGAGTTCCAGGGTGCCTCCGGCCTGATCACGGTGACCCGGGTGGAGATGAGCGCGGATCTCCAGACCGCGCACGTCACCCTGAGCATCTTCGGGGATATCCAGGAGAAGGCGTTCTGGGAACGGCTGGAAAAGAGCAAGGGTTACCTCCGCAAATCTATTGCCTCGAAGGTGAAATTAAAGTATAATCCGACCCTCGTTTTTCGCCGCGATCCGTCACCCGAATACGAAAGCCGGATCGACGGTCTGATCGAGCGCCTCAAAGATGACGAGAAATGACCCGGTTTCCCTCATCCGCGACAAGATCCTGGGCAGCCGTCGCATCATTATCACCAGCCACCTGAGACCGGACGGCGATTCCATCTGCACAAGCCTCGCCCTGGCCGGCATGGTCGGGCTCCTGGGAAAGCGGGCCCGGATCATCAATCACGATCCTACCCCCTATCCCTTCAGCCATCTGCCGGAGGTCAAGAGGATCACCATCGGACAAGTTCCTCCGAAGGGCTGCGACCTGATCATCCTTCTCGAGTGCGCCAATGTCGACCGCTCCGGGATGAAGAACCTCGGTCAAATCTTCAAGATCAATATCGACCATCACTACTCCAATGACCGCTACGCCGATATCAACTGGATCGACCCGGCCGCAGCCGCGGTGGGCGAGATGGCCTTCCTCCTCGGCGAGAAGATGGGGATTCCCTTCACGCCGGAGATTGCCGCGCATCTCTACTGCGCTATCGTCTCGGACACCGGCTGTTTCCAGTTCTCGAACACCACGGCCCGGGCATTCGGGGTCTGCCACAAGCTGGTCAGGCTCGGCGCCAGCCCGATAAAGACCACCGAGTTCCTGTTCAACACCAATTCACCGGAAAAAATCAAGCTCCTCGGCCAGGTCTTGTCCACGCTGCAGATCAATAAGCGGGGCAACATCGCCACCATCGCGATGTTCAAAAAGAACCTCCAGGCCCTTCGCCTGAAGGAGATCGACACCGAGGACATCTCCACCCTGGCCCGTTCGATCAAGGGTGTCGAGATGGTCCTCTTTTTCAAAGAAATGGACAAGGATACCTTTCGGGTCAGCATCCGTTCCAAGGGGAAGGCCAACGCCGCGGCCATCGCCGAGTCCTTCGATGGAGGGGGTCATGTCCACGCCGCCGGGTTCACGGCCTTCGGCCGGTACGAGCGGCTGATCAAAGAGGTCCCCCGGAAGATCGAGACTATCCTCCGGCGAAAGGCCGGTCCTTGCCGAAGCGAAGGACCTCGTTCCGTCCAGACCGATTGATGGACGGCCTGATCCTCATCGACAAACCCCGGGGGATGACTTCCCATGACGTTGTCGCCCGCATTCGCAGGATCCTGAACCAGAAACGGGTCGGGCATTTCGGAACGCTCGATCCTCTGGCCACGGGATTGTTGCTGGTGGCCGCCGGCAGCGCCACCCGCCTCTTTCCTTATTATTCCAAGCACGACAAAACCTACAGCGGGGAGATCAGACTCGGTTTTTCGACCGACACCTATGACGCGCTGGGGAAACCCGCTTCCGAGAAAAATCGTCGGTTCCCGGAACGCGGCGCCCTCATTGCTGCCATGGACAGATTCGTTGGCCCTTTGAACCAGGTCCCGCCCCCCTATTCCGCCAAGAAAGTCGACGGGAAACCGCTCTACAAGTGGGCTCGAGCGAACAAGGAGATCCAGCCCAGGACAAGCTCCGTCACCGTCTATACCTTCCGATTGACCGCCTACTCTCCTCCTGCCCTCACCTTCGAAGTCCACTGCAGCTCTGGAACATATATTCGTTCTCTCGCCCATGATCTCGGTCAGGTCCTCGGCTGCGGAGCTCATCTCTCCGCCTTGCGTCGGCTGTCGACGGGGCGGCACGGAATCCATCAGGCGCGTTCCCTCGAAGAGATCGAGGAACTCAGCGGGCTGAAAAAACCGGAAAGTTTCTTGCTTCCACTGGAGTCGCTTCTCCCGGAATTTCCCAAGGCCGTTCTGTCCGAGGACGGGAGCCGCGGGCTGCAGAAGGGCCGACCTATTCCAGAAACGGCGATCCTCAGAACGATCCCGGCTGACCCGGCCCCGGCTCAACCTCAGGAATCCGGAGCGGCCTGCCGTATCTTCAGCCTGGAAGGCCGGTTCCTGGCCCTGGCCAGGCCGTGCGAGCGCCAAGATTCCTTTCTTCCCTTCCTTCTCCTTTAGATCCTCAACCTCTCATTTCACGGGAAGCATTTCTACGACATTACACGCTTGTAACTGGTGCAGGAGGCCGGCCTGAAGCC
>JBAQGA010000122.1:0-13141 GCA_049287565.1 Candidatus Aminicenantales bacterium | reverse complement strand
CTTTTGTGCGGTGCACTAGCGCATGCCCAGGAGGTTACCGTCTTGGGGGGGCCAGGCCAGGAGGGAGAGTTGGCCAGTCCCACGAACATCCGGGAAGGCCCGGACGGGAACATCTGTGTCTATGACGAAGCGGATGCCTTCATTAAGGTCTATTCTCCGCAGGGAGAATTCCTCAGAAAGATGGGAGGAGAAGGGCAGGGGCCCGGCGAAATTCAACGGCGGGACGGTGTCTGCTTTGGGTTCAGGCCCGATGGGAAGCTGTTTTTCACCGAGTATTTCCGCGGGCATCCCTGGATCACGCTACTGGAACTCAACGGAGAGCTGGCCAAGGTCATTAAGGTTGACCTCCCCGGGTCTTTCGGCATTGCTGACGCCGTCGCTCTCCCCGATGGAGGCTTCCTGGCGGAATTTCACGTCCTCGGAGAACCCGAGAAACAAAAGGATTATTTCCTCTATAAAAGCCCCATCAAGCTGCTGCGATTGGACGCCGAGGGCAGGATCGCCGCCGAGATCAAGGCGGCCGAACATCGCACCCGGATCTCCTACGTTCCCGACGGCGCAGATTCGCCCATTCCTTTCGTCCCGGTGTTCGCCTGGTGCCTGGAAAAAAACGGAATCGTCATTTTCTCCGAAGGCCTGGGCACGGCACTCGAGGCCATTGGCCTGGACGGAAAGCCGCTCCCGGAGATCAAGACGCAGCTTCCCGAGCCGGAGAAAGTCAGGGATAAAGACCTCGACCGCTGGAGGGAGCAACGGAAGCAGTTCGTGATGGAAAGAAATCCTGGTTGGTGGCACCGCTCCGGAAGCGTCGTCGAGAAATACACCAAGTCCATCTATAAGTTCCGGCCCTTGATTGACGGACTCACGGCGACACCGGAAGGCCGTATCCTGGTCGCCGGCGCCTGGGATATCAACCGGAACGCCCGGGACTACTGGCTGCTCGACATCTCCGGCAAGGTCCTGGCCAAGTTGAGCCCGGCCCGCGGCGGGATCACGCTGACCCGAAGTTTTGTTTTCGCCATGACATCGGATTCCTTGGGCAACGTCCAGGTCAAGGGCTTGATAAGGTCGGAAAGCGAAAAGGAAGATTTTCTGAGCTCAGCCCGGCTTCTTCAGAGGTAATTCTTCTCGAACTGGGTGATCGCATCCTTATAGCCGAGGACAAGGAGCGTATCGCCCATCTCGATCTGGATGTCCGGCGAGGGATTGAAGACGATCTCCTGGCCGGGCTTCTTGATGGCCACGACGATCACGTTGGCTTCGCGCCGGAGGTCACAGGTCTTCAGCGTCTGGCCGTCGATCCTGGCGTTCCTTTTGACCACGAACTCCTCCATGAAGAGAGAGAGTTCCTTCCTCCGGATGATGAGGTCGACAAAATCCACGACCGTCGGCCGGATCAAAGCCTGGGCGATCCTCAGCCCGCTCACGCTGTAAGGGGAGACGACGAAGTTGGCCCCGATCTGCAGGATCTTTTTCTCGCCTTCCTCGGTCATCGCCCGGGCGATGACGAAGAGCGATGGGTTGAGCAGTTTCACCGTCATGACGAGGTAGAGATTATCGGGGTCGGTGGGGAGGAGGGCGACGAGTCCTTTGGCCGTCTTGATCCCGGCCTCGAGAAGGACTTCTTCCTGGGTCGCGTCTCCCTCGATGAAACAGCAGGCGTTGCTCTCCTTGAGGTCCTCCAATTTTTCCTCGTTGCTGTCGACGACCACAAACGGCTGGTTCTCGTCTTCGAGCCGTTCCCGGACGATCCGGCCCATTCGGCCGTGGCCGCAGATAATATAGTGATTTTCGAGATTCTTGAGTTTGTTCTCCATGTTTCTTCTCCGCCAGAAACGGTTGATCCCCCCTTGGTAGATGATCTCCCCGACCTTGGTAAAGGCAAATATGGCCGTCCCCGCGCCGCCGAAAATGACGAAGATCGTGAAGATGCGGCCGATCGGGGAGAGATCACCGACCTCATGAAAGCCGACTGTAAAGATCGTGATCACGGTCATGTAGAGACAATCGAGGAAGGGCCAGCCTTCGATGAGGTAATAGCCGATCATCCCGACCAGGATGACTAAAAGAAGGAGGGCGAGCGGTTTCCACATCGCCTCTCTATTATATGCATGACGCAGAATTAGACAAGAAAGAACGGCGCTTACGGCCAGGTCAGGCGAGGCCGGAGACGGAGGAGAAGGCCGTCGGCCCGGGAATCGGCCTGGCTTGGAGTTGTATAATGATTGAAACACTTCCGTGCATTCGTACGTATGAAACCCTAGGAGGCACGATTACGGGCTAGCCCGAGAAGGAGAATGGAGGGGTTGACACCTGAAGTGAATATTTTGCTTCAAAAAAACCGTCTTTCCTAATAAAATCTAGGCGCCATGAAACTCGCCAAAGTCGCCATCGAACGGCCCGTCGCAACTCTCATGTTCTACATCGCCATCATTCTCCTCGGGTTCATCTCGCTGCGCCAGCTCAGCGTCGACCTCCTGCCCGATATCAGCTATCCCCGACTGTCCGTGGTCACTCAGTATCCCGGCGTGGCGCCGGAGGAAATCGAAACCCTCATCACCGAGCCTCTCGAGGCTGCGGTCAGCCGCATCCCCGGCCTGCGCCGCGTCGAGTCCGTCTCCCAGGAAGGAGTCTCTTACCTGGCGCTGGAGTTCGGCTGGGGAACGGACATGGATTTTGCCACCCTCCACGCCCGGGAGAAACTCGACAGCGTCCGCTTCCAGCTTCCCGAAGGGGCGGAGAATCCTACCATCATCGCCCTCGATCCTAAGACCAAGCCGATCATGGTCGTGGCCGTTTCCGGGGAAGCGACCCTCCTCGATCTCAAGGAATTCTGCGAGGAGCTGATCAAGCCTCGCCTGGAGCAGATCGAGGGCATCGGATCGGCCGAGGTCGCCGGCGGCGTCGAGCGCGAGATCCAGGTCGAGATCAATCCGCAACTGATGGCTCTCTACGGGCTTTCTATCGACGAGATTTCGCGGCGGATCGACGGCTTCAACCGCAACCTCCAGGGCGGGAACATCCGCAAGGGCAAATTCAAGTACGCCCTCCGGGTCGTCGGCGAGTTCGAGATGGTGGACGAGATCGGCGAGATCACCCTGAAATCAACCCCAGAGAGGGGGGTCATCCGCCTCCGCGACATCGCCCGGCTGGAAGACTCGATCAAAGAGAGGCAGGGCTCCACCAGGCTCAACGGCGAGGAGAGCATCGGGATCCTCGTCCGGAAAGAGTCGGGCGCCAACACGGTCGCGGTGACCCGCGAGGCCAAGGCTCTCCTCGAAGAGATCGGGAAAGAGTACCCCAGGGTCGACCTCTCGGTGGTTTCCGAGCAGGCCCGGTTCATCCGGGAGGCCGTCGCCTCGGTCAAAGAAGAGATCGTTTTCGGAGGTCTCCTGGCTTTCCTGGTGCTGCTCATTTTTCTCCAGGAATTCCGGACTTCGCTCATCATCTTCGCCGTCATTTCCATCTCGGTCATCGCCACCTTCAACCTCCTCTTTTTCCGCAACATCACCCTGAACATCATGTCCCTCGGCGGCCTCGCCTTGGGAGTGGGTATGCTGGACGACTGCGCTATCGTCGTTTCCGAGAATATCTTCCGGCATCGGAGTCTCGGGAAAAGCCTGTCTGAAGCCGCCTATATCGGGACCAAGGAAGTCGGCATGGCCGTAAGCGCCACGATTTTCACAACGATCGTCGTCTTCCTTCCCGTCATCTATGTTCACGGGGTCGCCGGCCAGCTGTTCCGCGACCAGGCCCTCACGGTGACTTTTTCGCTCCTGGCTTCGCTAGTCGTCTCGCTCACCCTCGTCCCCATGCTGGCCTCGCGGACGTTCGCCGTTAAACCCGTGGCCATCGAAGCGCCGCCGGCCAAAGGGACCGGGAAAAAAGGGATCAGCGGAGAGCGCCGTCCATCGCGCCGGCGTTATCTTTTCTATCCCATCATCGGGCTGCGCCGGCTGCTCTACTTCATCCCCCGGATGATCGTCAAGGGATTGAGCTGGCTCGCGAGCCTCCTGGCTCAGCTCCTCCAGTTCATTTTCCACTATCTGACCATACCCTTCCGTCCCGTCCTGCGTGCGGTCTTCAAAAGGTTCAACATCATCTATGAAGGATTCACGGTCCGGTATCACCGGTTTCTCATCTGGAGTCTCGACCACAAGAGCAGGATTCTCTGGATCTCCACGGCGTTTTTCCTTCTGACCTTTATCCTGGGCGCCATCCTTCCGCGGGAGCTCATGCCGAAACTCCGAGTCTCCTCCTTCGAAGTCAACCTCAAGGCGCCGGTCGATTATTCCTTCGAACAGACATCGGAGCTGGTCTCCTCGCTCGAGCGCTGGCTCAAGGGCAAGGATACGATCAGCCGCTTTTTCTCCGAGGTCGGGATCACCAGCGGCATGGAGGGCCTCAACCCCGAGGTCTCGATCAACTCGGCCAAGGTCCGGGTCGACGTGAAACATCATCGAGACCTCGAGCCGACGATCGACAGTCTTCGGGGCTGGCTTCGCAACTACCCCGACCTCACTTTTCTCATCTCCAAGGAACAGACGACCCTGGCTCAATTCCTGGCCCTTTCCTCGTCCGCGCTGAGCCTGAAGATCAAGGGCGACGACCTGGATGCGCTCAATGGCCTGGCCACGGAGCTGGCCGGAAAAATCCAGGCCGTTGATGGGATCGCCGATGTCACCACCTCCCTGGGTGAAGGCAAGCCGGAGTTCCTGATCAAGATCCGGAAGGACCGGCTGGAGAAGTATGGACTGGCGCCAGACGCCATCAGCACTTATCTTGTCCAGGCTGTCAAGGGCAAGGTGGCGTCCCAGCTCCGGGAGCTCGAGAAAAAATACGACATCCTCGTCCGGATCGAGGCGGGAACCAGAGAAAACATCGAAGCGCTGCTCGACCAGCAGCTTGTCCACGAGGGCCGGACCATCCCGCTGCGGGAGCTGGTCGAGCACGAGATCGCCCTGGGTCCCAAGGAGATCCACCGGGAAAACCAGCAGCGGGAAGTCATCATTACGGCCAACCTCCGGGGCGCCAGGATGAGTCAGGTGATCCCGCCGGTCAGGGAAAAGATCGCCGAACTCAACCTCCCTCCCAACTACCGGGTGGTCTTTGGCGGCGAACAGGAAGAAATGAGCAGGTCCTTCCGCAGCCTCATCTGGGCATTCGTCCTGTCTATCTTCCTTGTCTACATGATCATGGCGGCCCAGTTCGAATCTCTCCTCCATCCTTTCCTGATCATGTTCACCATACCGATGGGATTGGCCGGAGTGTTCATCGCCCTGTTCCTGACCGGCCAGACGATCAACGTGATATCGATCATCGGGATCGTCGTCCTGGTGGGCATCGTAATCGACAACGCCATCGTCAAGATCGACTTCACCAACCAGCTCCGCCGCAGCGGAATGCCTCTTCGTGAAGCTATCGTCGAGGGCAGCATGGTGCGCCAGAGGCCCATCCTGATGAGTTCGATCACGACCATCTTCGGCCTCATCCCCCTGTCCCTGGGGTTGGGAGAAGGGGCGGAGCTCCAGAGACCCCTGGGCATTGCGGTCATCGGCGGGCTTCTGTTCTCGACCTTCCTGACCCTGATCCTTATTCCCGTCGTCTACGAGCTCGTGGAGAAGGGGCGGGAAAAGAAACGGGCATGAAAGTCTTCGTCGATCGGCCGATCGCTACGGTCATGCTCTTCCTGGCCGTGGCCTTCCTAGGGGTTTATTCCTTCCTGAACATCCCCCTGGAACTGGCTCCCAAGGAGGATTTCCCCCAGATCACCATCCAGACGACCTGGAGCGATGTCCCGCCCGAGATCATCCAAACGCAGGTCACGGCGCCCCTCGAAGAAGTGGCCTCGACCGTCAAGGGCATCAAGAAGATCGAATCGTCCTCCTCGATCGGGATGTCGTCGATCGTCTGCGAGTTCAACGAAAAGACCAACATGGAGTTCGCCCGGCTTGAGCTCATGGAAAGGATCGCCCGGATCCGCGACGAACTGCCCTACGCCGCCAACCGCCCTCAGATCATTCCGTATGTGCCCGAGGACTTCCGGACGGCTGAATTTCTCCACTACACGATCTCCGGCGACTACTCCCTGCAGGAGTTGCGGGAGATGCTCAAAGAGAAACTTGAATACGGACTGGGCGCCGTGAAGGGGGTGGCCGGAGTCGAAGTCCTGGGCGGGTCGGACCCGGAGATCCGGATCACCTTGGACCGGGACAAGATCCAGAGTTTGGACATCCATCCCTACCAGGTCCTCATGGCCTTGAACCGCTGGAACCAGACCTATCCGGCGGGCCGGATCCAGAAGGGGAGCCAGGAATACCTGTTCAAGGTCGCTAGCTCCCTGCGCAGCCTCAAGGATATCGACGGGCTGATCATCGCCCAGCAGGGTGGGGTGGCTGTTAGGCTGAACGATGTCGCCCAGATCGAGCGCACTTTCGGCGAGATCCGATATATCAACCGGATCAACGGCCAGCCGACCATCCGCCTGATCGTCCATAAAGAGAAGGGGACGAGCACCCTGAAGGTGGCCAGCGGGGTTAAGCGGAAGCTGGAGGAGATCAAGCTCGAGCTGCCGCGGAACCTCATCTTCCGGGTCGTCGATGACGAAAGCAAGGAGATCAAGAAGAGCCTCAACGAGCTCTTTCTTCTGGTCGGGATCATCCTGGCGGTCATCTTCACCCTGGTCTTTCTCATCCTCCGCAGCTTCAAGCCGTCGCTCCTGATCCTCAGCTCCATTGCCTTCTCCGTCCTCATCACCTTCAACCTGATCTATTTCTTCAAGGTCTCCATCAACATGCTGACCCTGGGAGCGCTGGCCCTGGGATTCGGACTGTTCGTCGACAACTCGATCGTCGTCTTCGAGAACATCCTCCGGATGAGAGAGAAAGGAGTCCCAGCCCTGGAAGCCGCCGTCCTGGCCCCTAAGGAAGTCTTCATCGCCGTCCTGGCAGCTACCGCAACGACCATCGCGCCCTTCTTCTGCTTTCCGTTCTTTCAAGGACGGCTGAAGATGTATTATCTGCCGCTGGGCATCGTCATCGCCTCAGCCCTGGCGATTTCCCTCTTTGTCTCCTTCTCCTTGATCCCGGCGCTCAGCCCGCGGCTCCTGAGGATAAGAAAGGAAGCCGGCCGGGAGAGGGTGCGCAGTATCTACGAAAAGACCCTCAGGGTCGTCCTGCGCCATCCCATCGAGATCATCATCCTGGTTGTGTTGATGCTCTTCGGGAGCTACCGCTGGTTCAAGAAAGAGGTGACCATCGGTGATTTCTTCCGCTGGTACTCGCGCGACCGGCTGACGATCTACATCGGCATGCCCCCGGGAACAGACCTCAACCGGACCGACGAGGTCGTCCAAAAATTCGAGGCCCGGGTCATGGAGGCCAATTACGAGAAAGAGATGAATTCGCGCCTCACGGCCGAAAACGCCTTTATCGAAATCACCTTCCCGGAAGAGATCGAGTATTCCTTCCGGCCATACGCGCTCAAGGAGGGGCTGATCCAACTGGCCACCCAGTTCGCCGGGATCAGCGTGAGCATCCAAGGGTTCGACCCCCAGGGCTACTACTCGAGCTTTGCCACGGGAACGATGTTCGACTCCTACATCAAGTTCTTCGGCTACAACCTCAAAAAACTGAAGGAGATTACCTCCGAACTCGATCAGCGGCTCAAGCAGAATCCCCGGATCAAAGAAACCAAGGTGGTCTCCAGCCGGTACGGCTGGTGGCGGGTCGATTCCTTCGAGCATATCCTCAGGGTCGACCGCAGCGCCCTGCGCCGGTACGAGCTCGACCCCCAATATCTTTTCTATCATCTCCAAACATTGCTCCGCGGGGAGTTCTCGTATCCGGTCAAGTGGCGGACGGAAGGCAAGGAGATCGCCATCTCGATCAAATTTCCGGAATCCGAAACCCTGGACCTGCGGGCGCTCCAGGACACGTTGATCCGGACGCAGCGGGGAGAACTCCTCCGGTTGGGGGACATCACCACGCTCGAAGAACAGCCGATCGCCGGGTCCATCGACCGGGAGGACCAGCAGTTCCAACAGACGGTGATGTGGGAGTTCCGGGGACCATCCAAGGCCGCCGAGAACTACAAGAAGGCCGTCTTCGCAGGCCTCAAGCTCCCCCCCGGGTTTTCCGCCACCCTGGAGGAGACCTGGCGGATGACGGAAGAGGAGAAAGCCCAGATCAAGTTCGCTATCATCTTCTCGCTAATCATCATCTTTATGATCCTGGCTTCCCTGTATGAGTCCTTGGTCCAGGCTTTTTACATCATCCTGGCCGTCCCACTGGCGCTCATCGGCGTTTTCGTCGCCTTCGTCATCGCCGATTACTCGTTCGATTCCTCGGCCTACATCGGGCTGATCCTGCTCGGCGGGATCGTGGTCAACAACGTCATCCTCCTGGTGGACCACATCAACCTCAAGCGAAAACAAGGACTGCCCCTTCTCGAAGCCGTGCTCAAGGGGTCGAGGGAAAGGGTCCGGCCGATCTTTTTGACCACCGCAACGACCGTCCTGGGAATGTTCCCCCTGCTCCTCATCCAGGCTGAAGTCGGGAAAAGGAAGATTTGGGCCTCTCTGGCGCTCTCGGCCGTGGGCGGACTGACCAGTTCGACGATCTTCGTCCTGATCGTTATCCCAATCTTCTATCTCTACGGAGATAGGATGCGCTCCTGGATGCAGGCCAAGATGGCGGAACTCAAAGCCGCCCGCGCCCGTCTCTAGGTGTCCCTCCATTTGCCAAAGAGCTCTAATCTTTATTCTTTCTCCCTCAGTGATAGTCTGATTGATTCAAGAGAACGGGCCCCGTCACGGCAGTGCCGCGTCCGTCCTCGCTTAAGACCCGCCCACCCGCCACCATTCCGCTGCGGGCGGGCGCGGCATTGCCGCGCCGCCCGTTCTCTAATTTTGTTTTTTGCTTTCGATGCTTCATTTTGTTATAAAATGAAAGACCGATCATCATGAAATACCCGATGGAGTATGAAAATGGCAACAGTCCATCTGGACGCCCTTAAACAAAAAATCTCGGTCTTCCCTCGGAGGGACCTGATCCACCGGCCGACTCCGCTCCGCCGTCTCGACCGGCTGACCAAGGAACTCGGCGGGCCGGAGATCTGGATCAAGCGCGACGACCTGACCGGCCTGGCCTTCGGCGGGAACAAGTCGCGCAAACTCGAGTTTATCATCGCGGACGCCTTGAACCAGGGCGCCGAGGTCATCATCACTTGGGCAAGCCTGCAATCGAACTGGTGTTTGCAGACTGCGGCCGCAGCCCGGAGGTATGGCCTGCGGCCGATCCTGTTGCTGTTCAACACGTCCGATCTCGCCCCAGAGTATGACGGCAATCTGCTCCTGGACCGGATCCTCGACGCCGACATCCGCATCCGCAAAGCGGAAAAAGGAAAGATCGTGAGCCTGGAATACGTCGCCGAGGTCCTCGAAGAAGTCGTCAACGAGGTGAGAGAATGGGGGCACACGCCCTACGTGGTCTCGGTCGGCGGATCGATGACGGGGTGGTCGATGATCAAGCCCTGGGGAGCGATCGCTTACCTGGAGGCGTTTGTCGAGACATTCGAACAAACCCGGGAGGCGGGAGCCGGCCTTACCCACATCGTTCATGCCACGGGCTCCGGGTCCACCCAAGCCGGATTAGCGGTCGGGGCTAAAAGTATGGAAGAAAACGTCCGGGTTATCGGTATCAGCGTTTCCGAAAGACGGGAAGCATTCGGTCCGATCGTAAGAAAAATCGGCCAGGAAACGGCGGAGGCTCTGGAGCTCGATATCAGTCTTACAGATAGAGATATCATCATAATGGACGAGTACGTCAAGGAGGGCTACGGGACCGTCAACAAGGATACGGCCGAGGCCATCCGTCTGCTTTTTGTGACCGAGGGGATCGTCCTCGACCCGGTTTACACCGGGAAAGCCATGGCGGCGCTGGTGGATCTCGTCAGAAAGGGCTATTTTCAGAAGGGGGATAGAGTGGTCTTCTTCCATACCGGCGGGACACCCGCCCTTTTCCCGTATCGGAAGGCGCTCGTCGAATTCCTGAGCTAGGAGGACGGACGGAATGAAATACAGGTGGCCGACCTATCAGGATATCCTGAAAGCCCGGGAGATCATCCAGTCTTATCTTCCCCGGACCCCTCTTTACGGCTATCCCCCGCTCAACGATCTCCTGGGGACCAAGGTTTACGTGAAACACGAGAACCATCTCCCCACGGTCTCCTTCAAGGTCAGGGGCGGCATCAACCTCATCCACCACCTCGGAACCGAGGAGAGAAAACGGGGAGTGGTGACCGCCTCAACGGGAAACCACGCCCTTTCGATCGCCTTCGCCGGCCGCCTCTTCGGCGTCCCGGTGACGGTCGTCATGCCCGAAGGAGCGAACCCGGTCAAGGTCAAGGCCGTGCGCAGCCAGGGGGCCGAGATCATCTTTCACGGTAAGATCTTCGAGGAATCCAAGGATGAGGCGACCCGCTTGGCCGGCGAAAGGGGAGGGCGGTTCATCCACCCGGCCAACGAGCCCCATCTCATCGCCGGGGTGGCCACCTATGCCGTCGAGATCCTGGAGGAATGCCCGACTCTCGACGTGATCATTGTACCGGTCGGAGGGGGGAGCGGCGCCGCCGGTTGCTGTCTGGCCAAGGCCGAGCTCAAGCCCGACATCCAGGTGATCGGTGTCCAGGCGGAAAAGGCGCCCGCGGCCTATCGTTCCTGGAAGGCCAAGAAGATCGTCGAGGACAAGATGGAGACCGCGGCCGAGGGACTCCAGACACGGATGGGCTACGAGCTGACCCAGGAGATCCTCCAGAAACACCTGGCCGATTTCATCCTGGTCTCGGAGGAAGAGATGTCCGGGGCGATCCTGACCTACCTGGAGTTCGTCCGCAACCTCAGCGAGGAGGCCGGAGCTTCCCCCTTGGCGGGAGCGCTCAAGATCAAGGACCGCCTGCGGGGCAAAACGGTTGCCCTCGTCCTCTCCGGCTCTAATATCTCCCTGGAACGATTGAAAAACGTTCTGGAAACGTGATCAAGCGCTAGAGCGGGCTGACGAGTCTAAATTCCGAGACTACCTTGATGAACCTTTCAGGTACTTCAGGAATTCGCTATCTGTCGACAGCAGAAGCCAGGTTTCGCTGTCCAGACTGGTCCGGTAAGTCTCCAGGGTCTTCAGGAACTGGTAGAATTCGGGGTCAGCGTTATAGGCCTGGGCATAGATCCGCGTCGCCTCGGCATCGGCCCTTCCCTTGATCTCCTGTGCCGTCCTGTAGGCTTCCGACTGGATTCTCTTCAGCTCCTTCTCTTTCTGGCCGCGGATCTCGGCGCTCTTGCCGTCTCCCTCCGACCTGTACTTGGAAGCGATCCTCTTTCGTTCCGCGATCATCCGGTCGAACACTTTCTGCTGGACCTCATCGACATAATTGATCCTTTTGATCCGGACGTCCCGGATCTCGACGCCGAATTCCGGGGTGATCTTGGAGGCTCGTTCCAGGATGATCTGGGCGAGCTTCTCCCGGCCCACCTGGATCTTGACCATTGCGGTTTCGGCCTGGATGATCGCCGTCTCCTCGCTGCGTTCGAACTCCCGGTTGGACGAACGGACGACCTCGATCAAGTCGAAGTTGGCGATGACGTTTCGCGTCTCGCCGTCGATGACGTCGTCCAGACGGGATTGGGCTCCCCGCTCGTCTCTCACCCTTTGGTAGAAAACCAGGGGATCGCTGATCCGCCACCGGGCATAGGTATCGACCCAGATGTATTTTTTGTCCTTGGTCGGAATCTGGTTGGGAAAGCCGTCCCATTCCAGCCAGCGTTTCTCGAAATAGTTGGTCTTCTGGATAAACGGCATCTTGAGATGGATCCCCGCCTTGGTGATCGCTCCGCCGATGGGGTCCCCGAACTGGGTGATGATGACCTGGTCCGTCTCGGAGACGATATAAACGGCATCGACCAGGACGAGGAGGAGGATGGCCGCAGCCACGATGAGAACGATGGTTTTTGTCGAGGCGCTCATTTCTTGACCTCCTCTCCCAGGTTGAGGAGCGGCAGGACGCTCCGCAGTTTCTCATCGACCACGATCTTTTTCTTGATCTTGGTCAGGACGTCGTTGATCGTCTCGAGAAAGAGGCGCTTTCTGGTTACGGAGGGCGCCTTGGAATATTCCCGGTAGATCGATGTGAACAGGCTGGCATCCCCCTGGGCGCGGTTGATCCGTTCGGTGGCATACCCTTCAGCTCCCCGGATGGTTTGCTCGGCTTCGCCCTCGGCCTTGGGGATCTCCTGGTTGAACTCCGCCCAGGCCTGGTTGATCTTTGTCTCTTTTTCCTGGAGCGCTTCGTTGACCTCGTTGAACGACGGCTTGACCGGGTCGGGCGGGTTGACGTCCTGGAAGATAAGCTGGAGGACATCGATCCCGATCTCGTAGATATCGCAGAGCGTCTGCAGTTCCTGCTTGGCCTCGTCGGCGATCCTTGACCGGCCGACGGTGATGACTTCGTCCACGGAGTTGTCACCGATGACCTTGCGGACCACCGCCTCGCCCATGGACCGGAAGGTGCCTTCGACGTTCCGGAGCTTGAACAGATAATTGTAGGGATCTTTAATCTTGTACTGGACGATCCACTCCACGTTGACAACATTGAGATCTCCCGTCAGCATCACCGATTCCTTGGTCGTTTCGGGAGTTACCGAGAACTCGGACCGGATCCCCGGCCGGCTTGTCCTGAACCCGAACTCAAGCTTGAGTTGGCGCTGGACGGGGACGCGGGTCAACGATTCGATGCCCAGAGGCATCTTGAAATTCAGGCCGGGATCGGCCGTGCGCACGAACTTGCCAAAGCGCAGGATGACCCCGATCTCCTCGGGGCTGATCTGATAAATCGATCCGTAGAGCAGGATGATGCCGAAGACCGCCAGGACGATGATACGGATCAATCCGGGCTTGATCTTCGGCATTTTGAAGTCGATCTGAGGGAAGTCTTGTCTCATCCGAACCTCCTTTCTTGGATTGTGTCTTTTCCTACTATAACATAGGAATCGTGGAGCGGGAAGAAAAAAGCGGAATAAGATTTGTAGCTGCGCTCGGTGCAGGAGGCTACCCTCGGCCCCCGCACCCCGGGGAACCAGTCCCGTCGGTTC
>JBAQGA010000121.1:0-2535 GCA_049287565.1 Candidatus Aminicenantales bacterium | reverse complement strand
TAGCACTATTATGTGCAATTTACATGCCAAACATTAGATAAATTAAACTATTTGTTTAGAACAATTTAAGAAAAATTAGGAAAAATTAAAGAAAAAGAATTCAATTAATTGAATATTATTCAAATATTTGAATTCTTATTTTATTTCCTCTAGAATTTTCTTGGTAAACGTCGCTTTCTCAGATTCCGGCTCGAGCTCGATGACTTTCTGAAAAGACTTCCTGGCTTCTTCCTTGTTCCCGTTGTTGAGGTAGGCCAACCCGAGCTGATAGTGGGCATCTAACGAGCTGGCATTTAAGACCAAACACTTCTGAAGATATTCAATGGCCAGGTCGGCATGCCCCTCCTTAAAAAAAAGAACCCCGATATTGTAGAAGAGGCTGGGGTCCTTAATGCTTTTTTCGTCGAGCTGCTTGATATACTGGACTCCTTGTTCCAGGTTGCCCTTCTGGAGATGAATGGCGGCCAGGTTGATTAAAATATCGGGCGTAGCCGGCGTCTTTTCCAAGGCCTTCTGAAAAAAGGTCAGGGCTTTGTCCAGGTCATCCAATCGGTAGTAGCACAACCCGATTCTGGCGTAAGCTTCGACCAGCTGGGGCTGGCCGTCGAGGATTCTCTGATATTCCTGAAGGGCTTCCTGGTATTTATGCTCCCCATAAAGCGCATCGGCGGCCAGGAAGGGGGAATCGGGGGTACGGGCCAGTGTGACCTTGACGGGAGGGTTATCCTTGATGGCCGAAAGTTCGATGTTGTAGTTCTCGGGTTCGAAGCCCTTGGCCAGGAAACCGATGGACCAGGAGCCTGGCCGCACATTGAGCAGCCTCCAATTTCCCTTTGAATCCGCGCTCGTTTCCATTTTTTCACCGTCGGCGGAAACCAAAACCACTCTGGCCCCCTCAATCGGCTTCCCGTCTTCCGTGGTCACCGTTCCGTTGACCCGGGCCCAGACTTTGGCCTGGAGGTTGCATCCGGCCAGGACGACCACCACGATCAGCGCGGCAACCAAACACGAAATTCTTCGTCGAGGATGTTTCATCTTTCTTCCTCCGCGTTTCATCATTCCATTTTCGGCCCGCAGGCGCCGGGCTGTCAATAGACAACACAAGCCAGAAGTTCCCCCAATTTTTATGAATCGAAGAGGCCGAGCTGAAGGTGGAGAGAGGGGATGGGGGGATTGGAATCAGGGCCATAGCGGGCTGCGCCCCGGGCGCGGCTGTAGAGACAGTGCTTGATGCCGTCGGCCAGGGCATAAAGCCTGAAGTCAGGAATGTTGAATACCCTCCGGGCCGCACTTAGCACATGGCGGGCCAGCACTCGAAGCTTCAGCCGGACCCCGAGGTAGATGGCGGCAAAATAAATGACGGCCATCACCAAGGCCATCATGTTTTGCAGCCGGCGATAGGTCAGCAGCCGGATGTCCTCCAGCTGATAGCTCTGTTTCAGGAAGCGGATCGTCTCCTCCACCCGCCAGCGCAGAAAATAAGCTTCCATCACTCTGAGGACCGACTTGCGCGACTTCAAAACCACCAGGTTGGTCAACAGCATCAGCGGCTCCTGCCCCAAACCCCTCACCACCACCAAAGTCAGCACTTCCTTTCGACCAGGAAGCCGTACTCGTCGAAATCCAATCTCCAGCCGCTGCAGCTTGGCCTCGCCCTGCAGGAACCTCGGCCGATGTTCAACATAAAGAATCGGCGTTCCCTGGGCCGCCTCCAGCGCCGACTTCATTCCCTCCTCCGTCTCCAGACTCCTGTCCCCATCGATACGGTTCAAAAAACGAAGCTTTTTATCTAACAGATAACGATAGAGTTGTATCCTATCTCCGCCTCGGTCCAAAACCCATACTCCGCGGCCTTCGCTCTTGGCCGAGACCATCCCCATGGCCCTCTCGATCTCTACGTTTTCCGACCGGTGGTCCGGCGCCCGATGCGAATACAGCCTCCCGTAAAGCGGCAGGATCCCTCGCCGTCCCAGGTCAGCCCCGATGACGTTCACCATCCAGTAGCCCTGGCCCAGCGTCTTCTCGCTCCCATCTCGCACTCGGGCCAGATACTCCATCTTCCGGGCGTACTTCTTACACAGGTCCGAGAGGTCCAATATTAAAAGCGTCTCCCGCTCAACCGTCCTCGAGCCCAGACGTATTAATCTCTCCGTCACTGCCTCCCACAACCAACTCCGCCCTATCTGCCGTGATAACCGTTCTTCGCTCTTCTTCAGGGACGTTCGACCCCCCAAGGCCCGCGCCACTTCCGTCAACCTTACCGACTGCCGCGCTTGAATACCGTAGATCATCTCCTCCAGGAAGCGCCGCACCACTTTGGGGAAACCCGAAGAAAGTTCCCCCGAAAATCGGGCCATCTGCTCTCGCAATTTTTGGGCGATTCTGGCATAATCCATGCGGGGTCTCCTCTGGAAGTGACCTAAGCCGCCACTTCCTTTCATTGGGTTTCAAGAGACCCCATTCTACTTTAAAGTTCCCCCAAAAATGAGCCCGCCGCTTGCCTGCTTAATTATCTCCTGTAAAAATAAGACCTTA
>JBAQGA010000120.1:0-24046 GCA_049287565.1 Candidatus Aminicenantales bacterium | reverse complement strand
GTCATTGCGAGCGACCGCAGGGAGCGCGGCAATCTCCTGTCTTTTCAACACATTATGAGATTGCTTCAGTCGCTACGCTCCTTCGCAATGACATTACGACACAGTCTCTCCAGGGAGAGGGAATTTTTTACTCTTCATTTCATGAATAATCCGGGTTAGATGTCGGGCGGCGGATTGGTGTAAAATTGCCTGCTCCGAGTGTCCCGACGAAAAACTTTCCTACGCGGACAAGCTGGCCCTGATCCGCGAGGCCATCCGAACCGGCGGAATAGACACGTCCAGGCCTCCCCCCTGCATGATAGAGATAAAAAGGCGAGAAGCCGAGGGGGCATTATTGACCTGGACGGCTGTCCTTTGATATGCTCTGGGTCAGCTAGGGAAGAGCGAAAGAGACGGTTATGAAGTGTCCGTCCTGCCACACGGAGAATCCTCCGGACTCCAAGTTCTGCAAGGAGTGCGCCACCCCGCTGCCGCCTTCTCAAATAGCGCCGCCGTCTAAACCAACCCCTCCCCTGTTTACCGAAACCCTGGAAACGGCGCCTCAAGAACTGACGACGGGAAGCCTCTTTGCCGGCCGCTACCAGATCATCGAAGAGCTGGGTCACGGCGGGATGGGCCGGGTCTACCGCGCCTTGGATAAGAAGCTCAACGAAGAGGTCGCCCTGAAGCTCGTCCGGCCGGAGATCGCCGCCGACCGCTCTACCCTCGAGCGCTTCAACAACGAGCTCAAGCTGGCCCGCAAGATCAGCCATCCGAATGTCGGCCGGATGTACGAGCTCATGGAGGAGAAGGGAACGCACTTCATCACGATGGAGTATGTTCCGGGTCAAGACCTTAAAGCGCTGATCCGGCAGACGGGGCAGCTCACAGTAGCCAAAGCGGTCGCGATAGGGGAAGAGATTTGCGAGGGCCTGGCGGAGGCGCACAAGCAGGGAATTGTCCACCGGGATATGAAACCGTCGAATATCATCATCGACCGGGCCGGAGGCGCACGGATCATGGACTTCGGGATTGCCCGGTCGCTAGCGGTGAAGAGCCGGACAGGGCCGGGTGTCATGATCGGGACGCCGGAGTACATGAGCCCGGAGCAGGTGGAGGGGAAGGACGTCGACGAGCGCTCGGACATCTACTCGCTGGGGATCATTCTCTACGAGATGCTGACCGGCCACGTCCCGTTCGAGGGGGAAACACCGTTCATAGTCGGCGTGAAACAGAAGAGCGAGACGCCGAAGAATCCGAAGCTTTTCAATCGCAATATCCCGGACGACTTGAGCGGCATGATCTTAAGGTGCCTGGAAAAGGACAAAGCGAAGCGGTATCCATCGGCGATTGATGTCCGGGCTGATCTTGAACGAATCGAGAAAGGACTGCCGACGACTGAGCGCATCGCGCCGGAGCGGCGGCCGTTCACATCAAAAGAAATCACGGTCAAGTTCCAGCCGAAAAGGCTCATCGTCCCGGCGCTGATCATCATCGCCCTCCTCGGTGCCGCGGCGATCACTTTCTGGCCGAAGAAAGCTTCAAACCTAGACCCCAAACTCGTCGCCGTGGCCGTTTTCGAAAACAAGACCGGCGATCCGAAGCTCGACCCGATCGGAAGCATGGCCGCAGAGCGGATCATGCAGGGGCTGACCCAAGTCGGCGGATTTTCAGTCGCTCCGATCCCATCGGCCGAGGCTCTCGCGGCCGAATCCAAAAGGAAAGACCCGCTCCGGGCCCTCGCCGAGGCGACCAAAGCCGGTAAGGTCGTCCATGGCGACTATTATCTCCAGGGAGAAACCATCCAGTTCCACGCCTGGGCCGATGATATAGCCGAGAAGAAAAACGCCCTCACCTTGGAGCCGGCGAGCGGACCGGCCAAGAACCCGGCAGCGGCGCTCGAGCCTCTGCGTCTCCGCCTCATGGGAGGACTGGCCGGCATTTTCGATCCAGCACTAAGAGATACTCTATCGTTCATAAAAGAACCGCCCACCTTCGAGGCGTATCGGGAATACATTGAAGGTGCAAGGGCCTTTTTGCGCGGCGAGTATACAAAAGCCGTGCCGTATCTTCTTCGGGCGGCAGAACGCGATCCCGATTTCAAAATACCGTTGATCCAGGCCTCCATGGCCTACTTCAATCTGCATCAATACACCAAAGGCGAAGAGCTCGTCTCAGAAGTCGCTAGATCCCGGGCGGACCTTTCCACCGGCGAGCGCCTGTTCCTGGATCACGTGGAGGCCATTTTCCATGGCGATCTCGAATCTCAACTTCGGACTGCCCGCCAGATCACATCAACCTCCAAAACGTGGATGTCGATCTATGAAAACGCATGGGCCGCGGAGGGCAGCAACTATCCTGGAGAAGCTGTCGACCTGTTGAGCCAGCTGAATCCCTATAATGAAGCTTATAAAGACTGGTCACGGAATTATTGGGGAGTCCTGACGTGGGCTCACCATATGATCGGAAACTATAACCAGGAGTTGAAAGTAGCCCGCCGCGGCCGGAGGCAATTTCCAGAAAGTCAAGGGATGCTTGGCTATGAAGTGGATGCCAACGCCGCGCTGGGCCGGACAAAAGACCTTCAAGTGCTTTTTGAGGAAAGCAAGAATTTGCCGCCGCGGAGAGGCTATTCCCCCGGTGATATCATGCTGAGGGCCGGACGGGAATTGAGAGCCCATGGATTTAAGGAGGATGCCGTCAACGTGTTGAATCAGGCGCTTCAGTGGTTCGAAGCTCGGCCTGAACAGGAAAAAACGTCCGAGGAAAACCGATATAGCCAGGCCAGCACCTTCTACGTTCTCGGGAAATGGGCCGAAGCGAAGGCGCTATTCGAGGGCCTCCACAGCGAAATCCCGGATAAAACCGACTATTTGGGATATCTCGGCGTAGTTGCGGCCCAAATGGGCAACAAAGAAGAAGCGCTAAAGATTTCCAAGCAGCTTGAAGATGATAAAAGACCTTACCTTTATGGAAACCCGACATATTGGCGGGCGCGCATCGCCGCCATTCTCGGCGATAAAGAAGGCGCGGTCAATCTCATTCGCCAGGCGACGAAGGAGGGCTTTAGCTACGATTCTCTTCATCCCACCGAAGACTTCGAATCCCTCGCCGACTACCCACCCTACATCCAGCTCATGAAGCCCAAGGGCTAAATTCGCAGGTCTCGCCCAATAGCCCTTCTAGAAATTAGCATGTGTCTCCAGAATCTTAGCGATAGGCTTCTTTTCTATGCTTCACATGGAGGACGATGATCTTATTTTCCGCCATATCTATGGCATAGATGATGCGATACATTCCATATCGGTATCTAAACAAGCCCTTAAAAATCCCCTTGAGAGGAGTGCCCAGACCCGCGGGGTTTTGGACAAGGTAGGTCTTCACCCTCTCCACAATTTTAGCCGCAGCCTTTCTGTCGATCGCCTCGAGATCTTCGAGCACTTTCGCCTGCCAGATGACTTCATAGGCCAAGCTTTTTCTCCAGCTCCTCAGTCGTCAGATATCGAGCGTTCTTATCGTTCAGCCTCTCGAGAGCAGTGTACGCTTCTTCGTAATCGGCGAGCTTTTCCTCAATCATTTCTCTGATAAAAGAGGTCTTGGTCCTCTTCGTTCTTTTGGCCAGAGCACTCAAACGTCGAGAGATTTCATCGGGAAGCCTGACGGATATGACTGGCATGGATTTGTCACCTCTGTAATACATATATCACATGTAATGCGGGATATCAATCATAATTTATTAAAGAAATCACTTCTTATCAAAACATAAAGACGATTCATCTTCGCTCTTTATCTCACTTGCAAAATTAAGCTTTATGAATCATAATATGAATCATGTTGAATAGGGTATTGAATTATGGAGGCTGAATGAAATCAATCACGATCCACGGAATAGACACGGAAACGGAAAAACTTATCAGTCAGCGAGCGAAATCCGCGAGAACAAGCGTCAATAAGGTTGTGAAGGAACTTCTCGCCAAGGCTCTCGGGATCGGCAAAGAAAAGCAGGATCATCGGGATGAGTTCCTCGATCTCTTTGGCGTCTGGACGGAGGATGACGAAAAGCGATTTCTGGAGGCCGTCAAAGAACTGGAAATTGTTGAGCCCGGGGATTGGAGATGAAGAAAGTCCTGTTGGACACAAACGCGTATGTGCGCTTTTTGAGAGGCGACGAAAAAGTCATGACTTATCTAGCCCAGGCCGATAACGTCTATTTGTCCGTTTTTGTTCTTGGTGAACTCTATGCGGGCTTCAAAGCCGGCGGCAAAGAAAGAGATAACAGGCAGATTCTGGAGAGATTCCTTCTCAAATCAACCGTGACCGTACTCGAGGCGACGGTAGAGACGGCGGATATCTTCGGGCTTATCACGGCCTCTCTCAAAAAGTCTGGAAACCCCATCCCGATTAATGATGTTTGGATCGCGGCTCATGCCCTGGAAACAGGCTCAATCCTGGTGACATACAACGATCATTTCGCCCGGATCCCCGGGCTGCGTCTCTGGGTTGAAATAGGGCACTGAGAATTATTGGTTCGCGGGCTATTCGGACCTCACGATGAGCACGGGACCGAGGAGGCCCGAGGGAAGAAGCGGCGAATCCGCCCGATAGAACTCGAGCGCCGTGTACGTGTACTTTTTTGTAAAGTTCGGCTGCTGATCGCCGATCAAGCGGTTGACCCAGAGGTTGGTCACCTTGATTTCCAGGGTGTTGGCGCCCGCCTTGAGCGCCGAGGTCACGTCCACGCGGAACGGCGGCTTCCAGAGAATGCCGAACGGCCTGCCGTTGACCGAAACCTGGGCGATATTTTTCACGTCGCCGAGGTCGAGGCAAAGCTTCGCGCCGGGTTTGAACCAGTCCTCCAGCGCCTGGATGGTTTTGGTGTAGGTCGCCGTCCCGGAAAAATACTTCACGCCGGGGTCGGAGCTGTCGCTCCAGGAGCCCAGACTGTCGAAGGTGACTTTAGCCGGCGCGCCCCGGTCGGCCTGGAAGGCGACGTCCCAAGCGCCCGTAACGCTCGCGACAATCGTTTCCGCCGGAACGGGCACTGCGCGCGACGGTGCTTCGGCCGCCTTGCGGAAAATAACAAACACCGCGTCATTGGCGTCGAGGCGGAGCGGAATAGTCGTGCGTCCGCCGGCGATGCTGTACGCAGCCGGCTCAATGACGCCGGTGTCGGCATGCCACAGCTCGGGCTCTTTCCCCTCCACGCGGAAGGACGCCTCCAGCACCTCCGGGCGATTATTGGTGTTGCTAATCCAGTAGATATCGCCGTCGGTGAGCTTGCGGTGGACGAACCGGAGGCTCGTGTCCTGCCGCGGCTTGGTGTACTCGATATCGGGCTCCACCTTAAGCGCCTCGAGCGCCTCTGCCATCGTCTCGCCCCCGTACACCTTGCCCTTTCCGACTCCGCGCCCCCACACCTCGTCGGCGATGGCCCGGAACTCCGCCTGGCTGTCGGCCAAACTGGGGCTCTCGACCGGCTTCGGACCCACCACGACGGCGCCGGCTTTCACCAGGTCGCGGATCGTCCGCAGCACGGCGAGCGACATATGCTGACTGTTCGGGTCGAGCGCCAGCAGGCGATAGCTCATGCCGGTTGCGGTCTTGATTTTCCCATCGGCCACCGACAGCCGGTTCTCAAGCGCATCGGCGTTGACGAAGTCGAAATTATAGCCAACCGGAATGTCGGGCAGCTTCCCGAGGAATAAAGCCGTGATGTTGGAGTCCTCGCCGTAATAATAAATGATGTCGGCAACGAACTTCCCCTGCTGGAGCATATAGCAGCTTCGGGCGAGGTACGTCGTCCAGGGCCTGGCCAATTCAGCCCATGTCTCATGCCGGGTGAACCATTGGCCGAACGGCCCGAGGCCGAGGCCCGGGATCTTGTCATCGACCAGCTGGTGGACCGAAGTGTGGATGACGAACCGGTTTAGGCCCATGGCCATGAGGCGGTCGGCCCCGGACTTCAGGGTTTCGGGGGAGTACGCCCAGGCATTGAGGTAGGCGGTCAGGGACTCGGCCGCCACCAGGTTCTGGCCGTAGATATGGGCGACCGAGGCGGACTCGCGAATGTCGGCATCGTGGTGTTCGCTGGGTGTGCCGGGTTGTTCCATCCACATGGCGCTCATCGGCACGTCGGCGCCGCGCTTGACCTCCATCCCGTCGGCGATGAAAGCCCGTCCGTACTCGTGCGATTCGGTATAGCGGCCCAGACCGCGCTCGTGAAGGATCGTCGTGAGCTGGTCGTAATGATTCTCGGCGACGAGGTCGCTCAGGGTCTTGCGGAAGTCCCAGAGAAACCGGTCGCTCGCTTCGGCGCTCTCCACGACACGGCCGGCCAGGACCGGCAGCCAGGGACGCATGTCGTAGCCGCGGCGTTTGCTGAATTCGGCGATCATCGCGTCCGTCCAGTTGGCCACTCCGGCCTCCCAGCTGTCGGTGATCACATGCTGGAGGCCGCGCTTGCCCATAAGAGGGCCGACAGTGTCCTTGTACTGATCGAGGTAATTTTCGAAGTAGGCTTTGACATGGCTGCGGCTGAGCTTGTCCACTTCGAGGCCTGTGGCTTCCGGCGACGCAGGGGAGTTCCGGGCTCCGGTGAGGGAATAGCCGAAGCGGAGGATGACCCAGCGGCCGGCGGACGGGTTCCAATCGAGCCTGCCGTCGGCCCGCATCCTGGAGGTGAGGTCGATGACGTCGGCTTTTCGCACGACATCGGCAGCGGGGGCGGCGGGGGTGGCCATGCCGTAGAGGCCGGTCGCCGCCGAGAAGGCCGCCTTGTCCTGGAAGCGGTTGACAACCGCCGAAGTGTGAAGTGAAAGCTCGGCGATTTGGGTTCCAGCGGGAGCAGGTTGAACCTGGGCGCCCTCCGAAGACCCGCCGCTTGCCCCGGCCGGCGGCGCTTCGGTCCGGATGGTCAGGCGGAAGAACTTGGCGGTGGTCGCGGGGATGGCGATCGTACGGGCACCGGCGGGAATCGCCGAGACCGTGCGCAACGTCTGGCCGTCGTCGCTCGATTCCAGTCCCTGTTGGCCGGCGCCGTCCCCGCGGCGGCGTTCGCCTCCCATAACGAAGGTAAGCCCATAAATTGTCTGCGGACGGGGGAATTCAAACTGGATCCAGGCTTTTTGATCGGCGGGAGCAGCGGGCAAGAAAGCGGCCGTGGCCAGATCGCCGTCGGTGAGTATGGAAAGGTCGAAATCCCCTCCACTCGAGGTCACTTTCGCTCCAAGCTCAGCGAACGTGCGGTCGCCTTCCGGCGCCCGGTAGGCGACCACGGCGCTGTCGGCATAAAATTCCGGCGGCGCGGCTTTGGTCCCTTCCATAAATCCTTCGTGCCTTCCGCCCATGTTCTGATAGGGTCCGGTTACAGTCGGAGGTTTGGGAAGTGTGCCGGAGAACCGGCGGCCGCCTTCGAGACGCGTCTCGCTCCAGACGTATTTTTTCATCGCCTGCTCCGGCGTCACCCACGGCCCGCCGCTTTCGCTCCACCCGGGCGAGCCGGCGATGGCCATTTCCAGGTTCAACTCATCGGCCAGCGTGGCGGCATACTTGAAAGCGTCCTTCCACTCGGGCGTCATATAGACCAGGCGTTTCTCGACGATCTGCGGTGTCGCTAGCCCCGCGTCGAAGTTCTGGAAGCCGGCGATACCGACGCGCTTCATCCATTCGAGGTCGGCCTTGATCCCTTCCTTGGTCACGTTGCCGCTCATCCAATGCCACCAGACGCGCGGTTTCGCGCTGTCGGGCGGGGCCTCAAAGCCCCGAGCGAGAGGATCGTCCGAAGTCTGAGCCGAGAGAATCCACGTCCCCAACAGGGCCGCGGCGGCGGCGCAGGCGAGGATCATTCGCATTGTACGATTCGATATTCGCAGCATGGGTCGTCCTCCTAATAGATGGATTGAGGATTTTGGGCGCAACCCTCGACGTGATGAAGCATATTCCCGGCTGGGAATCGAAGTCAAGAATTCCGGCTCATCAAGCCAATGGGATTAAGGTGAGAGTTTCCGAATTTTCTGAAATTTGGTAACTGTCGCCTTATTTCTTTTCGGGCAACATTCGGATGGCTGATCTTGCACGCCAGCTTGAGCTCGTTGTGGAAGCGCTCAAGGGACAAGCGGCGCCGCGCAGTTGCCGCAGAACTTCATGTCAGCCGGGTTCTCATTGGCGCACTTGGGGCATTTCATCTCAGTGATCCTAAATAGCTATCGAACCAGTTCAGCGTTTCTTTGATCATCTCGTTCCGCGGTACGTTATGGGCCGTTTCGTAAAGAAGACGATTCTTTTGCTCCCGGGGAGTCCCCAGAAAATCGAACATCGGCTTCTGGGATATCTCTACGGGGAATATGAAGTCATAGCGGCCGTTCAGCATCAAGGCTGGGATGGTTACCCTCGGGGCTAAATTCACAAAATCAATTTCGGGCACGGTCGCGAACTCCTGCATGGCGGCAAATCCACCGGATATGAGAACGCACGCTTTGATCCTCTTTTCCCAGGGAAGAAGTTGGGCGCCGAGCATACCCCCAAAGCTGGCCCCTAAGTAGCCGATCTTCCGGCTGTCGATGTCCACCCGGGTTTCCAAATAGTCGATTGACCTCCCCAAGTCCTTAACCCAGAAAATGACATGATCTCTCCAGGAATTCATCGTTGCGGAGGCCAGATCGAACCCGTCGCCCCTCTCATAGGTCGATTTATAGACTGGATAGAGCACGGCCCGGCCGCTCTTGATGATATAATCGATGCTGCCTATTTCCAGATCCTCGCTGGAACGGAGGCGCAGAGCCGAAGCCCCTGGAAAATAAACGATCGTCTGATAAGGAGGAGCGCCCTTCCCGGGAAGAAAAAGATAAGCCGTAACCCGCTCGTTCCCATAGGCGGCGTTGAAGGAAATCTTCTCTTTTTTCCAGTATTCGGAGCTTTCTTCCGTGGATTCGACGTCGGGATTCAACTCTCCCTTATCATAGGCGAACTGCCTTCTGTAGATATTGAAGACCTCATCGCTGACGGGCTTCGTTTTATAAAAATCCCGGGTATAGGGAAGAGGAACTGGTTTCATCGCCGATTCCGAAACGGCGGCCGACAGATTTTTTATGCAGCGAAAGCCGTTCGATGCGGACCGGTCGGACGGAGAAAGGGCAAACGGAATATAAAACATATAAGAGGCGCTATCCCAAGCGCCGCCCATCAGGTAGCGCAACCCGCGGGACTCATTCCAGCACCATTCCCTGACGTTGCCGGCCATGTCGTAAGTCCCGCTGGGACTTAGACCCTTGAAGCTTCCGTCTTCGGCCGGGCCTTTGCCTCCGAAATTGCTCATGGGGATGATATAATTGGCCGCACTCAAATCCGCCGCCACAACCCAGTGATAAATCGTCGGAAGACTTTTAGCGACGGATTCGGCATAGGCTGCCGCCTCGTACCAGCTAATCCCCGAAACGGGAAAATCCGCCTGGCCCTCCGGATAAGTCCCAAGCTCCCAGGTCGCGGGCCCCGGGCGGCCGGTCGCATCTCGAAACCGGACCATGGCTTCTTCCCAGGACAGGGTTTTTCTGTCCATTTCGAAGGGGTATCTCCAGTAGGCCCGTTCCTGGTATCCCCCGTGGTCGATAAATTCCTTGAATTGCCTGTTCGTCACTTCATATTTGTCGATCAGGAAATCTTCCAGCTCGACCGGAGGCAAATACCCGATGACGGCCATACGGAGCTGCACGCTTCCTCCACGCACGCGGACCATGCCCGCCGGAACGGATTCTTCCTGGTCCAGGGAAAGCCGCAGGGGACCGCCGGACATCGAGCCGGCTGTTTCCATCATCCTGTAACCCTGCTTCTCGATTCTCCAGCGGAAATAGCCGAACGGAATCCTGACGTTTTGGAGCGGAGATCTTCCGAGATAATCCCAGTCTCCGTCAGCGGCCGCATAATCCTTCATGAGCACGTCCGCTCCGGCCGGGTCAGTTTCGATCGTCACTTCTCTCGACATCTCGGGCCAGAGCTGGGCCAATGTCGAATCATGAGGGATGAATCTTTCCGCCTGTTTGGCTTGGTTGAAAGCCTCGAGATAGTCCTCCTTTTGGATGAGCCCCATGATCTTTGGAAGAGCTTCCTGGCGGGCCCAACGGACTTTCGACTGATGGTTGATGAGTCTCACAGCCAAAAAGCCGAGGACAAGGACGGCGAGCGCCGCGGCGGCGGCAATCGCATATTTCTTGTATCGGACGCCGGTGACGGTTTCCCTTGAGGGACGAGGTTTCCTCGGAGAAACGGTCTTTTCTGCGGCCGCGATGTCTCTTTCAACCGTCTTTAATTCAGAGACCAGTTCCTCCGCAGTTTGATATCTTTTGGCCGCTTCCTTTTCCAGGCATTTCAAGATGAGCCGGCTGAGCGAGTCCGGAATCCGGGGGTTTTGCTGCTTCGGGTCGGGGGCCCGCTCGCTTTTCTGTTTCATGGCCACGCTGAGCGCGGAATCCCCGGCAAATGGAGCCCGGCCCGCGAGCATCTCATAGAGGATGTTCCCGAGCGAGTAGAGGTCCGACCGCGGGTCCACAGCCTTGCCCTCCACCTGCTCCGGGCTCATGTACTCCGGGGTCCCGATCATCACGCCCCCGCCGGTGATCGTCTCGGACTTTACCGAGCGGGCGATCCCGAAGTCCATGATCCGGGCGTTGCCGTCACGGTCGATCATGATGTTCTGCGGCTTGAGGTCACGGTGGACGACTCCCTGGCGGTGGGCTTCGGCCAGTCCTTCCGAGACCTGTCCGGCAATGATGACTGCCTTGTCCACTGTCAGCCGGCCCGAACGGCGGATGAAGCTCTTGAGATCCTCGCCCCGCACATACTCCATGGTGATATAGTGGGTACCCTCATCCTCTCCAAGGTCATACATGCGGGTGACGTTCGGGTGACCGATGTTACGAGCGGTCCGTAGCTCGTTCCGGAAGCGCAGAATTGTTTTTTCGTCGGAGGCGATCTCCGGCTTGATGAGCTTAAGCGCCACTTCCTCGCCGAGCTTCTTATCCAGGACGCGATAGACTCGGCCCATCCCACCGCGGCCCAGCTCTTCGATGATCTGGTAGCGGCCGGCAAAAAGACTCCCCGTTGTGAGTTCCTGGGACGCCGTTTCCAGGGTCTCGGTAAACAGCGGCGGCGTTGGCTGGGAAAACGGGAGCGGAGTGGCGCACTCCTTGCAGAACTTGGAGTCTGGAGGATTCTCAGTGTGGCAGGATGGACACTTCATGGCCTTGTCCCGAAAATGAGGTTTGTCTTTGCTGGCTTTGAGCATACTCGCTCTCGGGGAAAAAGAGAAGCGTCCTATCGCCTTCGGCCCTTTCTATGCCGCTGATCTTAGAATTCTTGTTCAGACAAGTTAGGACGCTTAGGCACGGCCGCTTAGCTGGATAGAGTATTGACCCACCGGTCGATAGAGGTGAAGTAGAGACCGGCTTCCTCGATCGAGAGCCTGGATTGACAAGCCTGTCGCCGAATGTTAACTAACGGGGTAAATGGGGCGGCCAAAGCAACCCGACAACGACAGAACGCTGCGGGTCATCAACTCGCCCCACGAGATTGCCGCCGTCATCAAAGAGGAGCTGGCCGCTGCGGGATCGGGACCGCTTCCCGAACTCACGGTCATGACCTCATCCTCCGCCCTCGTGCACCAGCTGCGCGCCTCGTCGGGCGGGCTGTCCGGCGTCGCCTTCCTCTTCCCGCTCGAGGTCGCGTCCCTGGTCCTCCTGGCCAACGGCCAATATCCAGGCGCTGTGGCCGACCCGTATCTCGCCTCCCTAACAGAAGCCCTCATCTCCTCGCCCGTCCTCGAAGGCCGGCTCCGCTACTTCAAGATCGAACAACTCAGGACGGGTGCCGGTTACGCCGAGGCCCTGGCCACGACGATCAGCGAGCTGAGCCACGCAGCGCTGACACCCGCAGCTCTTCGCCAGGCTGCGAGCTCCGACCCTGCGACTGCCTCACGGCTCAAAGACATCGCCGCTGTCTGGGAAGACCTCGAATCCCAAGCCTCTTCACATGGCTTCACAACGTATTCCAAGGTCCTGGACAGAGCGTCCGCCATCCTGTCCGATGACCCGCGCCTTTTCCCTCTCAGGGGCCGGACCGTCGCCTTCATCGACGAGCAGACGACCACCACGCTGCTTCACTTTCTTGCAGCCATCCCCCGCCTGACCGCGGTTTATTTCCGGGCGTTTCCCGAGCGGCGGAAATTGAAAGCCCGCCTGGATCATGCCATCTCGGTCCTGAACCTGACGGCACACCCTCCCGCCACCGGCGGCCCCTCTCCTTCTCTCTCCACCCGCTTCAACGAGCTCGACATCCTGAAAAAACGCCTCTTCAGCGCCCTCGGGGAAGCTGTCGAGGCCGCCCCGCGCCGCTCTCCCGCCTCCCCAACCGACCCCGCGCTCGCCTCTCTCCCCGAAACCTCTCCCGGCCCGGACGGCACCGTCCATCTCGAGGAGCACTCCGGCGTCGAAGAGGAGCTTCAATCCGCCGTCGACTGGGTCTCGCGCCAGGTCCTCGAGCACAATGTTCCGCTCGAACGGATCGCCGTCCTGCTCCCCGAAATAGACCCATATGCCTTCATGCTCGTTGAGCGCCTCGGCTCGCTCCCCTTCGACGGATCCCTCCCTTTCGCCGCCCCGCTCCCGGTTTACGTCGCTTCGGGCATCCCCGCCACAACTCGGGCCGACGGCTCGCGGCTCCTCGCCCTCCTCGATACTCTCGAAGAGCACCTGAGCGCCGATTCCATCTCCCGGTTCCTGCCCTACCTGCGCCTGTCGGAAAACCGTCACCTGACCTTCGCCGAGTCGCTCGAGCTGGCCTATTCCTGCGGAACGCTGGGCGGTTTGGCCGGCCGTCCCGACGCCGCCCGCGAATGGACCTCCTCCATCAAAAAGCGTCTCGAGGCCCTCGCTTCAGCCATCGCCGACCAGAAATCCAGCGCCTCCGACCCGGACGAACCGGAAGCGTCTCACCATGCCCGCGTCCTCGAGGCCAACGAGCGCCTGTTCGCCAACCTCCAGGCCGTCCTTCCCGCCATCACCGAGCTGGTCAAGCTTCATGACCTTATTCACGGCGGCGCTCCCCTCGGTTCTTGCTGGGACGCGTTCGAGAGGTTCGCTTCCACTCGGGTCCTCCTTCCGCCCGCCATCCCCCCTGTCCTCCCGCTCCTCAAAAAGGAGATCGGGCCCCTGTGCTCGCTCTCGGAGGCCGGCTCAGACCGGACTCCCAGCGCTGCCTTTTGTCTGTCCGGTCTGCCTGCGCTCCGGACCATCCGGAAGACGTTGGGCTCCATCCGGCTTCCCGTCGGCCGCTTCGGCGAGCCCCGCATCTACATCGGCTCGCTCGCCGGCGCCGCCGGCCTGACGTTTGACGCCGTCCGTGTCATGGGCCTTTGCGAAGGCGCCTGGCCCTCGCATCCTCCGGTTGATCCCATCCTCCCGGATGTCGACCGCAGCCATCTCGAGACCGGCGACGCCGTCCCCGAAGCCATCCCCCGCCGGGACGACCGGCCGCTCCAGCAGCTCTGCTCCTTCTACCGCGTCATCCAGGGCGTCCGTTCACGCCTGGTACTCAGTTTCGCCCGCCAGAGTGCAGACGGCACGATCAAGGAGCCCAGCAGCATCTATCTCGAGGCGGCCACGGCACTCAGGCGCCCCGTCGGCGGCAAGCTTGCCCCTCCGGTTCCCTCGATCAAGGACCTGCGCCTCGGCTATTTCGCTCCCGCCCGGGAGGCCGAACTCAACCCGCCCGCGCTCGGCGAATTCACCGTCTGCCGCGCAATCGCCGGCCGCGCCGCTTCCCCCAAAGCCCTCATCCTTCCGGCCTCCTGGCGAACATCCGCCGCCTCCTCTCCCACCGACCTATCCCGGATGCGCGACCTCATCCTCCTCGACCGCTCCGCCGGGGTCGGCCCCCAGGATGGGATTTTTCCCCGGGATTGGCCGCTCCCCCGGCTGCCCGGCCTCACGGAAGATGTCCCGCTCAGCGCCTCGCGTGTTTCAAGCTTTTTAGGCTGTCCCCACAGGTTCCTCCTCGATACCATCCTCCACTGGGAGGAGCCGCCCTCAGCACCCTCCACCCGCGAGATCGGCCAGCCCTCCTACGGCAGCCTTCTCCACCAGGTCGCCGAGAGTTTTTTCAGTGAAAACGGCCCCGAGTTCACCTCGTCCCGCCGAACCGAGGCCAAGTGGAACCAATGGAAAAAGATCGCCGGCACCGTGATCGACCGCGAGTTCAAGCTTTTCCTCGAGGAATACCCGCTTCTCTCCGGCCGCGTCCACAAACAGCAGCGCCAGCGTCTGTTCCGGGATTTCGTGCGCCTGCTCGAGTTCGAATGGCACAACCGGCCGGACCTCAAGTTCCGCGCGGCCGAATTTCGCTGCGGATTCCCTGATCCCATTTGCCTCGACCTCGCCGGCCGACGGCTCTTTGTCCGCGGCGTTATCGACCGCCTCGATGAGCTCGACGGCCGTCTTTTCATCCGCGATTTCAAGAGCGGAAAAGGCCGTCCGCGCGAAAAAGACGAAGCCGGTCCCAGCCCGGTCCTCGATTCCCAACTTGCCGTGTACGCCCTCATCATGAACGCCCTTCACAAAAAAGAGCCAAAGCTCTGGCCCGAGGTCGGCGGCGTCGCCTATTTTTATCCTGATCCAAGCGGCGCCATCGAACGCCCGTACATCGCTGACCTCGACGACCTCCTGGAAAAAGGAAGGGACTGGCTCGCCGCCCTGGCGGACCTCGTCGAAGCCCGTCAGTTTCCGCGGACCGATGATGGAGACGATTGCCAGTACTGCGCGTTCGTGCCGGTCTGCGGCGAACAGGCGAAAGGCGCCGCGGGAGACAAACTCAAGAACGCCGGCCCGCTGGTTAAGCGTTTTCTTGCCTTGAAGCAGCAAGAAGCGGAAGAAGATGAGGAAATCGATGGTTAGGCCGGATCCCTCACGGTGCGCAGCATGAGAGTATTCAGGTCATTGCGAGCGTTAGCGAAGCAATCTCTACCCGTCAGATGGAGATTGCTTCGTCACTGCGTTCCTCGCAATGACAACATGAGACAGTCTCGGAGGGGAGAGGGTTGGAGAGAGGTTGCGCAAATAATGGCGTCAGCCAAAACGTGCGTCCGGTTGAGGCCCTGAATTAATAGAAATAGATATGAAAAAGGATAAATTGCCCGACTCCGATGCCCGCGAGGCGATCGTCCGGGAGCGATCCCGGAACGTCGCCGTCGAGGCCGGCGCCGGGACGGGCAAGACGCATACCCTCGTCAGCCGCATCCTCGAGCTCATCGCGCCCACAGCCCCAGCCGCCAAATCCGCAGTCTCTTCCACGCCAACCCCCCCGTCTTTATCATCATTATCATCCCCATCCACGCCCTCCTCAGCGCCTTCCTCCGTCCCGATTTCCGCGCCTTCTTCCGCGCTTACCCTCTCATCCTCCTCACCCTCTTTCTTGCCCTCCGCCTCCCCGGCCACCCGCGCTTCCTCTTCGCCGCACCTTCACCCCCTCCCCCTGTCCCGCATCGCAGCCATCACCTTCACCCGCAAGGCCGCCGGTGAGCTCCAGCTCCGCATCCGCCAGGCCCTCCTCGAAAGCCTGGCCAAAACACCGCCCCACGACGATGCCCGCCGCACGCTCCTCGCCACAGCCCTCGGCGAGGTGGACATCGCTTTCATCGGCACCATCCACAGCTTCGCCGACCGCCTCCTCCGCATGCGCCCGGTCGAGGCCGAGATCAGCCCGGCCTACGAGATTATCGACCCGGAAGACCCCGTCATGGCAGAGACCGCGGAGCTGCTCCTGACCTCCTCCGAAATCGAGCGCCTCCCCGAGGCCATGGCCCAGGTCATGCCGGCCCACGGCCTTAGCCTTAGCCAGGTCAAAGAGGCCCAGCAGACAATCCAGGATTACCTCGACGCCGGCCTCCGCGCCGAGACGATGCAGCTTAATTACGGCTCTGTCCCCGGATTCGACTCCCTGGTCAAGGCAATGGTCCTGCAGCGGGACGTCCCCTTTCCCCGCCCGGAGGTTCCTAAACCGCTCCTCGACAAAGCCAGGCAAGTCCTCCGCGATTTCATCTGCCGGATCGACGCTCTCCCCGGCGATTCGGAAGGGACGCTCTGGTTCAAAAAACTCAAGTCCGCGCTTAACGAGTGTCTGGAGGAGACAACCCCCATAGGGCTTTTTGGGTCGTTTCGCCGGGCGATCCTCTTCACTCCCAAATTCAAAATGGGCGCGAATTTCCCCGAAGACCCCGAAGGTTGGCGCTTCTGGAAAGAATTCGCCACCGGCGACAAGAAAAAAGAAGTCCCCCCTCTCCAGGACACCCTCCTCGCCCCGCTCGGCGGCTGGCTCGGCGCCCGCCTGGCCCGCATCGCTCCCGTCGTCGTGGCCGCCTACGAGCATGTCAAGACCCGCCACGAATGCGTCGACCAGACCGACCTCCTGATCAAACTGCGCAACCTTCTCGAGAAGAACAAGGACAATATCCGCGCCTTCTACCAGCGCCTTTTCGACCACATCCTCGTCGACGAATTCCAGGACACCGACCCCCTCCAAGCCGAGATCCTCTTTTTCCTCGCCGAGGACGGGCAAGCGGCGCGCCGCTGGGACAAGGTCCGTCTCACGCCCGGAAGGCTCACCATCGTCGGCGACCCCAAGCAGTCGATCTATAGGTTCAGGCGCGCGGATATCATCGCCTACGCCGACGTTCGCCAGCTGATGTCCGGCCAGGGGGCACTCGAGAGGCGCCTCGAAACAAATTTCCGCAGCCGGCCGGCACTCGTTGGATACTATAACCAGCGCCTCCCCGACCTCCTCGGAAAGCCCCCGGAAGACGGCCGGAGCTTCGACCGCGAACAGGGGATCGCTTTCTACGAGGACCTCGCTCCCGGCCCGGTAAAAGACGCTTCTCCCATCCTCCATATCCTGCCTTACTCGGATCCCGACGAGCCCAAGCTCTTGGCTGACCGCGCCCGCTCCATCGAAGCCGAGATGCTGGCCCGCTACCTGCGCTGGCTGAAGGATGAGTCGGGCCTCGAGGTCCGCGACCGCGAAACGGACGAAACGAGGCCCGTGGCGTTCGGCGATGTCGCCGTCCTCGCCCAGACCACGGCCAACCTCCCGCTCCTCTTCCGCGTCATGGAGCGCCTCGGCATTCCCTACGCCGCGCGCGGGGCCACCCTGTTTCTCCGGGAGCCGGTCATCCGGCAGCTCATCCTTGGCCTCCGGGCGGTGGCGGATGAGTCGGACGGAATCGCCCAGGCGGCTTTCTTCAGGCCCCCCTTCTTCGCCCTGGATCTGGCCGATGTCATCGCCGGCCGCCTCAAAGCGGACGACCTCGAGCGCTCACCCGCCATTAAGGAAGCCGCAGCCCGCGCCGGCCAGGCCCGCGAGCTCCTCCACGGCCTCCGGAGATCGCGCTTCGAAGGCCTCCCCTCTCATACCGCCCGCCGCCTCATGGAGGAGACGGCCTTCGCCCGCACCCTCGCTCTCCTCCCCAACGGAAATCAGAAACTGGCCGCCGCCCGCGAGGCTCTCTTCATCCTCGATGAACTCGTGGCCAGGGAAGGCCTCGACTTCGACGGAGCCACGGCCCGCCTCCGCGAGTGGATCGACTCGCCCGTCCAGATGGATTCGCCCGCCCCCGTCTCAGGCCAGGCCGTCCTGGTCCTGACCATCCATCAGGCGAAGGGACTCGAGTTTCCCGTGGTCGTTCTCTGGGACGGCTTTGCCAAGCTCGGAGCAAGGGCCGACGGAACTCCCTGGAAAGTCACGCGAGACGGAAATTGGGCGATCCAGCTGGACGGCCTCAAAGCCGGCTCAAAGGCCGGCCGTTCCCTGATCGAGCAGGAAAGGGCCATCGAGAAAGAGGAAAAAAAGCGGCTCTATTATGTCGCGGCGACGAGGGCCCGCGATCTTCTGGTCATCCCGATGCCGAACCAGGGGAATAAAGACAAGATTTCTCATGTCCTGGCCGCGGACCTGGAAGGCAAAGCGGTGTTGAGGATGGAGGAGTTCAAGGCGGGCGACCTGCCGGAATGGGCGGAGGGAGTGATCGAAGCGCCGGCTTTTCCTGAAATCAAATTTGCCAGTGCCAAAGCAGAAAAAGAGTTGGGGGAACGATGGAGCGGGGCGCTCGGGGAGTCGGCGCGGCCGATTGCGGTGCCGGCAGCCGTGACGACGCTGGCAAAAGCGAAAGAAAAAGCATCCCCAACTTCAGAATCTTCGGAGGAAACGACTGACCTCTCAGACGAGCGGGAGGCGGGAAAAGCGGCTTCCCGTTTCGGCCCGGAATTCGGCGCAACGGTCCATGCCGCATTGAGCACGATTCTCAGGGGGAGTCAGGCGAAGATTGAGAAGGTGGTAGGGGCCTGCGCCGCCAGGAACGGCCTCGAGGATAATGTGAACGAAGCGATCAAGGACGTCGACCGGGCGCTTGATACTCTCGAGAAAATGGGACTATTGGCGGACAAAGTCGCCCGCTACCCCGAATACCCGGTCGTCATGCTTGATGACCAGGGCCGGCTGATCACCGGGTACATCGACCTGGTTGCTTATGCTCCTGATTGTGTCTGGATCATCGACTTTAAAACCGACCCGCCGCCCGAAGGCCCTCTCGAAACCGCCTATCCCGATTACCTCAAGCAAATAGACCTTTACAAAGAGCTCATGACCAAAACGATAAAAATAAAAGGGGCAGTCCGCGCGGGCCTGTTGTTTTCAGCGAATGGCTCTTTTATAGAACCTCGCGGCAAATGATGATTTTCGTCCAGAAGATGGAAATCGGGGAAAAGACGGAATAAGGTGACTGCTTCCAAATTGTCTGAAATTTGGTAACTGTCACCTTATTTCACCAGATGTTTCCCTCGCTCAGACGAGCTTTTTTGTTCTTGCTAAGCTCTAAACGCATCACTGTTTAAGATCACAATTTGTGATCTTAAAGTCCTAGAGCCGACAACGTAAGGCTCTTGGGCAAAGCTATTTGGATCACCAGAGAATTGCTTACAATTCCTCGAACAAGTTCAATTGAGGATTCGCCTTTTCAAGATATGAGCGGACTTTGTTCCAGAATTTCTTGGCCGTCTCATACATGGCCTCAGTTTCGGTTTTCCCAATAAGCCCCTTAGGGTCGTAAAGACATATATTCCTTTTGACCCGAAGCTTCTGGATCTTCCTGATCAAGGCTTTATAATCAGGCCCTAGTATTTCTCCGGCCACAAAAAATGTCGTCTTGTGCTGTTCCCCATCATCGGGCCTGTAGCCTTTAAGCAGAACGACAACCCGGCTGATCTGGAGCAGGCCATCGTAGAAGAGCTTGAAGGCGGCTTCGTCGACCCGCCTACGCACGACAAGAGCGGCCTCAAAATTTCTGCCTGCGGCATCGAGGAGAGCATTCAAATAATTGATTTCGGCCTTCTGGCGTTTCAGCTTTCCTTCCTTGATCAGCCTATCGAACGAGCTCTCTGAGTTCATCTTCTTTCCCTACCAGCATCAACGGTTTGCTCAGGATTTCCCTGTGAAAAGAGCTCGTCCTGGATTTCTGGGCAAATTCTGTCTCGTCGGCGAGATGATAATTGATCTCGCGACCAACCGAATCCTCTACTTTTTGAACAACCCTGTAAACATCATCCTCATCGGGGGTGCCGACTATGAAGAGGTCGATATCTGAATCCGACCTGAGGTCTCCCTTCGCATACGAACCAAAGAGAAATGCGAACCAAACACCTTTCACCTTGCTCAATCCGTCTCCGAGCTCGACTTCAATGCCGATCGTTTTTCGCACGACGGCCTCTATCTCCCGCAGAAGCGAATAACTTTCATTGAGCTTGTAAATATTCAGATTACCCCTCTTTCTGAAGACGATAAAATCCCGGGCAAGCAACCTGTTCAACTCCCTCTGAGCCGTACCTGCCGAGGTTTTCACCCGCCTTGCGATTTCGCTCAGATAGAACTCCTTCCTTTGGTTATAGACGAACAGCAAGATGATTTTTTTCCGTATCTCCGACCGGCCGATAATAGCGAGCATGAATTTATCCTTTTTTGAGTAAATGATTACTCAATATTGAGTCAATGTCAACAGAAATTCGGTAACTGTCACCTTATTTCGCCCAGAATATCCACGAGAAAACCCCGCCCTCCGAAGCGTCTCATCTCAAGAAGCCAGATAATCAAAGCCTTGACAATAGTATCCATAGTGATATCATCAATCAGTAGATCGGAGGGAACAAATGAGCCAGAACAGTGATCGTTATACATACAGAATCACCTGGTCTGAGGACGATGGCGAATTTGTCGGTTTGTGCGTCGAATTCCCCAGCCTAAGCTGGCTGGCCAAGAGTCCCGAGGCCGCCCTGAAGGGGATTCGCAGTGTAGTGAAAAAGGCCGTCCAGGATATGGAGAACAACGGAGAGACCCCTCCCTCTCCGATTTCCGGAAGATCATTCAGCGGAAAATTCGTCGTCAGGATTCCGCCGGAAGTCCACCGCGCCTTGGCGATCAAGGCTGCTGAAGAAGGAATCAGTCTTAACCGTCTGGTCAGCTCCAAGCTGGCGGGAGAAATAAGGTGACTGTTTCCAAATTTTCTGAAATTTGGTAACTGTCACCTTATTTCGTGTCCCCGGAGTTAACACCGCGATTTGTTATTCCAGTTCATCCGTATAGAGAAGCGCCCAGCTACTTGTATATGCCCTCTCTCGGGCCAAAGGAAAAGAGAGCGATCATATCTTTTTCCCACCTATAGACAAGTCGCCGGGCCTGCCCCTTTACCGTATATGGATACGCCCGCAGAAGGGCGAATTCCCCTTTGAGCTTTTTGCCGGCCGCGGGGTTCATCTCGACTTTCCTAAGCGCTTCCTTCAGCGCATCTCTTTCGGCCTCATCCCTAATCTTTTTCCGCTGCCTCTGGAATTTCGAAGTCTCGACAATTTTCATTCAGATGTCTTTTGGATTCAGCTCGGTGACCCTGCCCATCTGATAGTCCACCTGGGCCTCGATGATGTCCTTGATTTCCTCAACGGTCAGTTCAGGATTCTCAAGGGCTAGCAAGCCGATTCTCAGGGCGTACCGGAGAGCGCTGGAAAAATCCCTCTCTTCGCTCTTGGCAAAATGATCGAGCTCATTGATAAGATCCTCATCCATGGCAACCGTCTTTCTTACCATTTCATACCTCTGCATAATTTATATGCTCCCTTCTTATTAATGTCAAGTTGCCTTCATTCTCACAGGAATTGACTCTGATTGGCTCTGTCCTTTTAGGAAGACGAATGGCTTAGAATAAATCTCTCAGACAGTAACTTGGACACATGACGGAAATGAAGTGACAAGAAAATTGGTGGCTGGCTCTAATTTCTCTGGAAATTGGTGCCTGTCACCAATTTTCTCCAGGGGCACGTCAGCTCGCCTTGACAGCCAGCGATGCGGCGATTTATCATCCCCGGCGAAGGGAGGAGGCAAAAATGAATAAACAGCGCATATATGTCGGCGTCCTCGTGCTCGCGCTCCTGGCTTTCGGTGCGGTCTGCGGCCGTGGCCCCGGCTCCGGGACCGCGCCGGCCGTCCAGAACCTCAGGACTCTGGCCAAGCTCTACGGTTACCTCAGGTACTTCCATCCGAGCGACGAGGCCGCCCGGGTGGACTGGGACACCCTGGCCGTCCATGCCGCCGCCAAGGTCAAAGACGCCCCGGACGCCGATGCCCTCAAGGCCGCCCTCGAAGAGGTCTTCCGGCCCGTTGCCCCGTCCATGACGCTCTACTTCAAGGACAGGGAGGCGCCGGCGCCCACGCTTCCTGCCGTCTCCCTCGACACCGCCTCAAAATCCGTCTCCTGGCAGCACATGGGAGTCGGCACCGGAGCCCAGAACTCCATCTACCAGAGCCTCCGTCTCAACCGTCCTTTCGAAATGGAGGGCCGTGCCACCCTGGGACATTCGCTTATCGACGCTACGAAGCATCAGGGGAAGACTGTCAAGCTCAGCGCCTGGGTCAAGGCCCGACCCAGAGGCACGGGCAGCCGGGCCCAGCTCTGGCTCCGCGTCGACCGCCCGTCCAGACCTGGCTTCTTCGGCAACATGTACGACCGCCCCATCATGACTCCCGAATGGGCGGAATACACGATCACGGGTCCGGTCGCCGAGGACGCCCAAAAGATCGCCTTCGGAGCGCTGGTTTACGGCAAGGGCGAGTTCCTTATCGATGGGTTCAAGATTTCCGTAACAGACGCGGCCGGTCGTGAGGAGCCGGTCGTCGTCGAGAACGGCGGCTTTGAGGAGAGCGACCCCGGCGCCGCTCCCAAAGCCTGGGGGGTTGACAGCCCGACCATGGAATCCGGAGTCCGGGAGGAGGACGTTCACGAGGGGAAGCGCGCTTTCTTTTGCACGAACAAAATCCAGCCGGAGGCCATTCCCCTGTTCGAGATGAGGGCGCCGGCGGACGGCGTCATCGACAAAGAGATCGGCCGGGGACTCCACCTCCGGGCTCCTCTGGCGCTTGAAACGGATGAACAGGGGACCATTCCCCGGTCCAACCCGGATGACCTGGAGCGGCTGCGCACCGCCCTCGACGGCCTCGCTCGCGCGCCCTTGAGCGCCGCGGACGAAAACGTACGTCTGGGCGATGTCATCATCGCCTGGAACGTCTTTCAGCACTTTTATCCCTATTTCGATGTGGTCAAGGTCGACTGGGACGCGGTCCTGACCCGCTCCCTCGAACGCGCCCTCGCCGACAGGACGGAGGAGGAATTCCTCCGGACGCTCAGCTGGCTCGTCGCCCGGCTCGACGACGGTCACGGAGGCGTCTATCACGCCCTCCAGCGAGAACTCGCCACACCTCCCTTCAAGATCGAATGGATCGAGGGCCAAGGCGTCGTCACCGCCTCCGTCGACTCGTCGTTCAAGGTGGGCGATGTCGTCCTCTCCATCGACGGGAAAAAGACCGCCGATATCATTCAAGAGGCCGAGGAATTCCTGTCCGGATCTCCCCAGTGGAAGAGGGTCAAGGCGACCGGCCAATTCGCCCTGGGGCTGCCAGGGACGAAATGGTCGGCCAAGCTGCAGCGCGGAGGCGAGGTCCTCGAAGTTCCCTTCGAAAATTCCGCGGAGGCTCCCGCGGCCGTCGTCCAGCCCGCTCTCGAGCCCATCGCTACGGTCAAGGACGGCGTCTTCTACGTGGACCTGACCCGCGCGTCCTGGCAGGACATCAGCTCCCGGATCCAGGAGCTCGCCGCGGCCCGGGGCGTCGTTTTCGACCTCCGCGGCTATCCCAACGGAAACCACCAGGTCCTCTCCCATCTCCTGCGCGAGCCCGACAAGTCCTCCGCCTGGATGAAAGTGCCGCTCGTCGTCCTGCCCGACCGCGAAGGCTGGACCTACCGGGAAATGGGCTGGAATCTTCCCACAGCGAGCCCGCGGATCGCCGGCCGGGTCGTGTTCATCACCGACAGCCGGGCTATCAGCTACGCCGAATCCGTGATGAGCTTCGTCGAGCACTACAAGCTGGGCGAGATCGTGGGCGAGCCGACGGCCGGAGCCAACGGCAACGTCAATCCGTTCGCCCTTCCCGGCGGCTACAGCATCACCTGGACGGGGATGAAGGTCGTCAAGCACGACGGCTCCCAACACCATACGATCGGCATCCTGCCGACGGTGCCGTGCCGGCGGACCCTCGCCGGCGTCGTCTCCGGACGGGACGAACTGCTGGAGAAGGCCCTGGAGGTCATCAACCGATAGAGTCAACCCCCGCATCAGCCGGCGCAGGAATTCGGGGACGTGACCGAAAATTGGTGACTGGCTCAAGAAATTCGGGGACATGACCCAATTCTCTGGAATTGGGATCGTGTCCCCTGAATTTCCCCTAAAATTGGTGCCTGTCACCAATTTTCACCAATTTTCTATGTTTCCGGTGAGAATATCCGCCCCAAACATGCGTCTGATACGATGTTCTTGACAATCTTAATCCGCGGAGGTAAAGTATGGATGTAAGAAAGTAAGGAGAAATGATGGAACTCATAGAGATCGCTAGAATGACATCGAAGGGCCAAGTGACCGTGCCGGCACCGATCCGGGCTATC
>JBAQGA010000119.1:0-4103 GCA_049287565.1 Candidatus Aminicenantales bacterium | reverse complement strand
GGGGGGATGGGAGCCAGCCCGGAGCGGGACGGATTGAGCGGCGTTCACACCCACATGACCAATACGCGGAACACGCCGGTCGAAGCCCTCGAACATTATCTGCCCATCCGGATCAGGCGCTACACTTTGCGAAAAGATGCGGGCGGCCGCGGGAAATTCAGGGGCGGGGACGGGATCGTGCGGGAATTCGAGTTCCTGGCGCCGGCGCTGGTGAACATTCTCTCGGAGCGGCGGAAATTTCGCCCCTACGGGCTGGCCGGCGGGTCGCCGGGGAAAAGAGGAATCAATATTCTGATCAGCCGAGGGAAAGCGAAATCCCTGGGAGCGAAGGCCTCTTTCACGGTGAAAAGAAGTGATCGGGTGGTGATCAAGACTCCCGGCGGCGGCGGTTATGGGAAGGCTCGCCTTAGGGGAAGAAATAAAGAATGACGTGGCTTAGGGCGATCACTCCTCAGCAGCGCAAGGCGCTCATTTCCGCATCGCTTGGCTGGATGCTCGACGGCATGGACATCATGCTTTATGCCATGGTCCTAGCGCACTTGATGAGGGATTTCGGGATGTCCACGGTCACGGCCGGGCTGATGGGGTCTCTAACGCTGCTGGCTTCGGCCGCCGGCGGCATGTTTTTTGGAATCATCGCTGACCGCTTCGGCCGGGTCAAAGCCCTGATGGGGAGCATCCTGGTCTATTCCATTTTCACGGGCGCCTGTGGCCTTTCCCGGAACATTATTCAACTGGCCGTCTTCCGAGTTCTATTGGGTCTGGGCATGGGCGGGGAGTGGGCCAGCGGCGCGGCCCTGGTCGCCGAGACCTGGCCCTCCGAGCACCGGGGAAAAGGTTTGGGAATCATGCAGAGCTCCTGGGCCGTCGGCTATGCCCTGGCGGCGGCCATCACCGCGCTCGTCCTGCCGCGAGTGGGCTGGCGGGGAGTCTTTTTCGTGGGGATTCTTCCGGCGCTGTTTACTCTCTGGATCCGGCGCCATGTCGAGGAGCCGGAGATCTGGAAAAAAAGCGCCGAGATGAAAAAGCGCGGGGAGGAAAAGGCGCGCCTGGCCGAGATCTTCCGGCCGCCTTTATTGAAGAATACTCTGGTCACAAGCCTGATGAACGCCGGGACGATGTTCGCCTGGTGGGGACTGTTCACCTGGATACCCGCCTACCTTGGACTGCCCGCGGAGCAGGGCGGGATGGGGCTGAGTGTCGTCAGGACGTCCACCTGGATCATTGTTATGCAGACCGGGATGTGGTTCGGCTATGTGAGCTTCGGGTTTATCTGTGATCGGATCGGACGGAAAAAGACCTATATTATCTATCTCTTCGCGGCGGCGACGTTGGTGGGCGTTTATAGCAATGTCAAGCAGAATATAATTCTGCTCCTCCTCGGACCGTTGGTCGCCTTTTTCGGCACCGGTTATTTTTCCGGGTTCGGGACCATCACGGCCGAGATCTTTCCGACGCGGATCCGCGCTTCCGCCCAGGGATTCACTTACAATATCGGCCGCGGCCTGAGCGCCCTGGCGCCGTTCACGATCGGGGCGCTGGCCAAGAACCATGGTCTGGCATTGGCCTTCTATCTCACGTCTGGTTTTTTCCTCTTCTCCGCATTCACCGCCTTCGCCCTTCCCGAGACAAAGGGCAGATCCCTCAAATAGACAGGGGTTCCTTCCCCTAGGCGCCATACTTCTCATTCTGATCCTTCCAAAATGAGATTTCTTAGAGAGAATAACGAATGAATGGGAATATTCAAAACGGGTTCAAGACGAATTTTTGACTTCGGTTTTTTGCTTGTGATATATAGCACAGCCAGTGAGCGGGAAAGCGAAGGTCATCCTCCGCCGGGCGGACCGCTATAACCCGGACGCCATCGACGCCTACCCGTTTTTGTTCTGGACCTGGTTCAAGCGGTTCGTCAAAGGAAGGTTGTAAAAAAAATGAACGCACTGGACGGCCGCTTCATCATTGAGAACAGCCGCAGCATGTCAAATGACAAAATTGGTGTCGAAAACCCGGCCACGCTGGAGCCGCTGGGCGAAGCGTTCCTGGCTTCGGCGGATGACTGCCGCCGGGCCGTCGAAGCGGCCCGGCGGGCGTTCCCGATGTGGCGGGACATCTCGCTCCGGGAAAAGCAGAGAATATTCCTGAACGCCAAGGAGATCCTGCTCCGTCGGGCGCATGAAATAGCCGAGCTCATCACCCGGGAAAAGGGGACCCCGCTGGTCGAGTCCCTGACCGTTGAAGTATTCTCCGTCCTCGAGGCCCTGGACTATTACGGCCGCAACCAGAAGAGGTCGCTGGCCCCCCGGAAGGTCAGGCCCCATGTGCCGCTTTTTGCCCATAAGAAATGCCGCTACCTGTTCCAGCCTCTCGGGCCTTCCATGGTCATCTCGCCCTGGAATTTTCCCTTCTTGATCCCCTTTCTTGACATTATCAGCGAGCTCACCGCGGGGAACACGATCATCTTCAGGCCGTCCACCTCGACTCCTTTCACCGGGCTCGCCGTCGGGGAGATCATGGTGGAGGCCGGGCTCCCGGCCGGCGTCCTGAACACGGTTCCCTGCCGAGTGCCGCAGGCCGAGGAAATGATCGTCAACCCGGTCGTTCAATCGGTCAACTTCACCGGCAGTGTCTCCGTCGGCAAGCGCATCATGGAGCTGGCCAGCCGGAACCTGACCAAGATCGTGCTGGAGCTCGGCGGCAAGGACCCGATGATCGTCCTCCGGGATGCCGATCTCGAGATGGCCGCTCGGGGAGCCGTTTGGGAAGCCTTTATGAACACCGGGCAGAGCTGCGCCTCGGTCGAGAGGGTTTATGTGGATGCTGAGATCGCCGAAGAATTCAAGCGCAGAGTGGTCGAATTCACTACGGCGCTCCGGGTGGGGAATCCCCTGGATCCCGAAGTCGATGTCGGGCCGATGGAGAATATGGGCCAGCTCAAGGTCGTCGAAGAGCATGTCCGGGATGCCCGCGAAAAAGGCGCCGAAGTCCTCTGCGGAGGTGAAAGGCTCGCCCACCTCCCCGGCTATTTCTATGCGCCGATCGTCCTGGCCCGGGTCGATCACACGATGAAGATCATGACCGAGGAAACGTTCGGCCCGGCGCTCCCCATCATGACCTTCTCCGATGTCGAGGAGGCCGTCGCCCTGGCCAACGACAGCCGTTACGGACTGACCGCTTCGGTCTGGACAAGGGACAGGAAGCTGGCCGCCCGGCTGGCCGAGCGCCTCGAGACCGGAAGCGTCACCGTGAATGATCACATGCTGACCTTCAACGAGCCCAGGGCCATCTGGGGCGGCGTCAAACAAACCGGTCGGGGCAGGACGCACGGCCCCTACGGGCTTCTCGAGCTCACCAACATCAAGTTCGTCTGCGCCGATTTCTCGAAGAAACACACGAAGATATGGTGGTATCCTTATGCGCCATCGAAGCTCCCCATCATGGAGAAATCGTTGGCCCTGATGCATCACCGGCGCCGGGGTAAGAAGGTCAAAGCGCTCTTGTCTCTCCTCCCGCATATGGAGGCGGTCAGCTCGACAACTCCCTTCCGCAGCCTCCTTAAGATTACTTCCCGCCTCTTCCGGAGATGATCCTGATCCCTTCCGGACCGCAGCCGGATTCAAATCAAATCATACATCTTGGGCCATATTTTCGTATATATTATAGAGACGGAAGATGGAAAGCGCCGCCCGAGAGCGCAGAATAACCGGACTCCTGGGAGGGTCGCTCATGATCAAATTCTTTTTGTGGCTCATCATTTTAATCCTCTGCTGGCCGCTGGCTTTGCTGGCGCTTCTCCTCTATCCGATCGTCTGGCTGCTGTCGCTGCCGTTTCGGCTCCTCGGCATCACGGTCAGCGCCGTCTTCGACCTCCTCAAGGCGCTTATCACTTTGCCGGCGCGGGTTCTCAGCGGCGGCCGGAAATAGCGAATGTCCCCTTTTTCTTGACAGCTCGTTCTTGGGAATTATGGTGACACAAAACTTAACCTGATCTATTCACAAATAATGCAAAAAATATTCCCCCTCCCCTGGCGGGAGGGGATAGAGGGGAGGGGCTATCTTTTTACAGTCACCCTCTCCCAAGCCCTCCCCCGTCAGAGATTGTGTCA
>JBAQGA010000118.1:0-2871 GCA_049287565.1 Candidatus Aminicenantales bacterium | reverse complement strand
GTCCGCCACGGGGCACGGCCCATTCCCGCCTGAAGCTCAGGCAGCCATTGCCCCCCTTGCCGGCGCGCAGAATGACTTTGACCCGGTCGGTGAACATCCTTCAACGGGCCGGAAGGTCGGCGGCCAGAAAATGAGAATGATGTCTCTCCCCGGGAATAGCGCCTGAGGCGCGGGTCCGGTTTGTGTTTTTCCGCACTCTTAGGCCGGCAGGACGGAAACGACCTTTCCCTTTCTGCCTTTATCCTCGTATTTAACAACCCCGGTGATCCGGGCGAAAAGGGTGTCGTCGCGGCCGAGCCCTACGTTCTGCCCCGGCTTGAAGGGCGTGCCCCTTTGCCGGACGATGATGCTCCCGGCATTGACCGATTGGCCGCCATGGCGCTTGACTCCCAGCCGTTTGGAAATGCTCTCGCGTCCGTTCTTCGCTGCTCCGCCTGATTTCTTATGGGCCATCTCTCCGCTCCTTACTTGGTCTTTTTGGCCTTGGGTGTGACCTTGGTGGGTTCCTGTTTTTTGGCGGCCGCTTTGGGCTTGGGCTTTTTAGCCTTGGCCTCTTTGGCCGGCTTGGCCACGGGTTTTGCCGGGGCGGGCTTCTTTTCTTTGGCCGGGGTGGGCTTTTCGGCAGCCTTGGGCTTCTCAGCCGGTTTGGCCGGCGGCTTGGCCGGAGCGGCAGCCTCTGGCCGGGCTGTCGGCTTGACAACCGGCTTCTCAACGGGCGGGGCCGCTTTCTTCACCGGCGCCTGAGCCAGGTCGGGAATAATGTCGGTGATTCTCACCCGGACCAACTCCTGACGGTGCCCCTTGAACCTTCTGTATTGTTTCCGCCGCTTCTTCTTGAAAATGAGGACCTTATCGCCTTTCCGATGCTCCAGGACTTCGGCCCTGACGCCCGCGTTGGATATGAACGGCGTGCCGATCATGACCTTCGACCCGTCGGCAACGAGAAGGACCTTGCTGAATTCGAAAGGCCGGCCGGTCTCCACACCGATCTTTTCGATATCGAGCACATCGCCTTCTTTGACTTTGTACTGTTTCCCACCGGTCAAAATGACAGCAATCATGTATGTAACCTTGTTCGGGATTTTTGGCCTTCGCCAAGGCACGGTGAATGTAGCATAGAGCGGTTTTTCTGTCAATCGCGGGCCGGCCGCGGCAAGCATCTCCTTTTATATGATTTCCCATTGGCGCCGGAATCCCCCCCGGGCCCCTGATTATATGAAAGCGCCGCAAGAAAGAGCATAAGATTATGGTCAGGAGGTGGCGCCAATGATATATGCGGGTTGCGATGCTCATAAGCGTTACTCTTTATTCGTTTTAATGAATGAACGGGGGCCGGTCGGCCGACCGATTCGAGTGGAACACGATCGGATCTTATATCGGCGTTTTCTTGAGGACCTGCCGAGAGGGACTTCGATCGCGGTCGAGACCATTGGATCTTGGTACTGGATGATTGACGAGATGGAAGCGGCGGGTCATAATCCGATTCTGGCCCATGCTCGGAAAGCGAAACTGATGATGGGGCAGATCAACAAAACCGACAAGCTGGACGCTGGCGGCTTGGCCCAGTTATTGAGGAACGGAACCTTGCCTGAGGTCTGGATTCCACCGAAAGAAGTTCGGGACCAGAGAGAACTGCCGCGGATGAGGATGGCTCTGGTCCGGATACGGACGACGCTGAAGAATCGGATACAGGCTACGCTAGCGAAATACGCGATCACGATCGATGATACCAGTGACGTATTCGGGAAGAAGGGGCGAGCGATTCTGGCGGGGCGGTTGGCGGAGCTGCCACCGCAAACGCGACTTTCGGTCGAAATGGAGTTGGGGCTGTTAGACCAGGTGGGGGATCAGATCGGCCGGAGCGAGGAACAGATCCGGGGGGTAGTGGCGGAGACGCCGGCGATTCAGCTATTGATGACGCTGCCGGGGGTGGGGTTGATCCTGGGCGTCGTCCTTGCGCTGGAGATCGGGGATGTGGACCGATTCGGGAGCGCCGAACGGTTGGCGAGTTATGCGGGCACAGTGCCACGGATCGCGGCGAGCGGAGGAAAGATCCGGTATGGTCGGACGCGGCCGGATGTGAACCACTATCTGAAATGGGCTTTTTCCGAAGCGGCGAATGTCGTGGCGGCGAACTATGGGCGATGGTCGGATCGTCATGTGGCGCGGCTCTATGGCCGGCTTCGGGAGCGGAAGGGGCATGGCAAGGCGGTAGGCGCAGTGGCGCGTCATCTGGCGGAAGCGGCGTTTTGGATGCTGAAAAAGAAAGAACAGTATCGAGACCCACTCTCGTCTTCGAATTCGTCGACCCGGAAGGAAACGCGTGGTTCCCCTGAGGAAGAAAACCTCGACCCCTGATTGCGAACCTCTCCGGGAAAGACACTCATGCGGCTTGGAACGCGAATACATGGATCGGACGAACCGAGGACGAAAGTGGAAAGTCAGAAGGCTGGAGGAGGCAAAGAAGAAAGAAAAATAAAATAACCAAACTTGACTTAAGCGGCGCTTTCATACATGGGGAACCAGTCCCGTCGGTTCCCCCCGTCGAAACGACGGGGCCCCCCTCCGCTAGGGGGGCCTAGGGTGCGATCCTGACGCCTCTTAGAAATCACATAATTAGAGCTGCATCCCGTATAGAGACTAACGTTTCAGCTCGGCGCAGCGGAGGCCGCGGGGATTAAGGCACTTGTTGCAGGAGATGCATTCTGACTTCAGGGCCAGGCCCTGGCGGAGGCGGCGGACCAGGTCGGGCTCGCGGACGAAAGGCCGGCTGAGAGAAATGAGGTCGGCCCGGCCTTGGCCGATGATGCGGGCCATGGCCCCAAGCGAGCGGATCCCCCCCAGGCCGAAGACAGGGATATTGACCGCCGC
>JBAQGA010000117.1:0-7913 GCA_049287565.1 Candidatus Aminicenantales bacterium | reverse complement strand
GTCATTGATTATATGAAAGCGCTACAGTTCTCCGGAAAGAAAGGCTATAAGAGGGACGAGGAGGTACTGAGCGCAAATGATACGTATTGGCTGTGACGCCCATAAGAGGTATTCTATGTTTGCCGGGATTAACGACGCCGGACAGTGTACGGGTTCGACGAGAGTAGAACACATCACTGAGCTGTATAGGTCTTTTTTGAGGGGGCTGCCGGAGGGGACACCGATCGCCGTTGAGACGGTGGGCAACTGGTACTGGATGATCGATGAGATGGAGAGGGCGGGACATCGTCCGATCCTGGTGCACGCGGCGAAAGCGAAGCTGTTGATGGGTCAAATCAACAAGACGGACAAACTGGACGCCAAGGGGCTGGCGGTGCTGCTGCACAACGGGACATTGCCGTCGGTCTGGATTCCGCCTGGGGAGCTTCGGGACCAGCGGGAGTTGTCGCGGATGCGGATGAGCCTGGTGGGGGTGCGGACGATGCTGAAGAACCGCATCCACGCGACCCTGGCTAAGTATGCGATCGAGATTGACGAGGTCAGCGATATCTTTGGGGTGAAAGGACGGGAAGAGCTGGAGAAGCGCCTGTCCGAACTTCCTCCCTATACGAGTGAATCGGTCCGGGAACAGCTCCAGCTTTTGGACGAGGTGGAGGGACATATTAAGAGATGTGAGGAGCAGATTCGGGAGGTGGTGAAGGCCACGCCGGAGATGGAACTGTTGAGAACGATTCCCGGGGTGGGTGCGATCCTGGCGGTGGTCATCGCCCTGGAGGTTGGGGATGTGAACCGCTTTCCCGGGCCGGAGCATCTGGCCAGTTACGCGGGGACGGTGCCGCGGGTTCGGTCGAGCGGGGGGAAGACGTCCTTCGGGAAAGTCCGTCCGGACGTTAATCGCTCCTTGAGATGGGCGCTGGTGGAAGCAGCTAACGTTGTCGTGCTCAACCGGAAGCGCTGGCCGAACGCCCACGTGGTCCGCCTCTACGAGAAGATCCGGGAGCGGAGAGGACATCCCAAGGCAGTGGTAGCGGTCGCACGACACTTTGCGGAAGCGGTGTATTGGATGTTGAAGAAAGGAGAGGCTTATCGAGAGCCGAAAAGGCCGACTTCGTCGTCCCAGGAGTAAACGCGATCCTCGCATGAATCGAAGAGATTCGTTCATTGATTGCGGAACTCCCTGGGGAAGATGCTCATGCCGCAGCGACGGCGTATACATGCATCCGGTGGAATCGGCCAGTGAGCGATACGGACGAAAGTCATCCAGATAAACGAGGAGAAAAGAATAATAACAACCCTTGACACTCGCAGCGCTTTCATACATGCGAGGCATCTTGGATGCCGAAGCAATCTCAGCAGGTCCAAGAGCGAAGATGAAGCGAGAATAAACGAGCGTTCTAGGAGTCGTTATTCATGAACAGAAATGAAGTGCGAATATTGCGTTTATATAATGACGAATAAAGCCAACAGGGTCTTATATACCGGCATCGCAAGAGAGAAAACGATAAAAGGAGGATCGCGTCAGAAAAAGACTGATTTGATTACCAGAATGAATCCCTCTTGGGATGATCTTTATGATAAACTTTGAGATTGCTTCGCTGCGCTCGCAATGACAAAGTGTGGAGAGGGATGACAAGGTATGGAGAAGAATGACAAAGTGTGGAGAGGACGTTCTATTGAGTTTAAAGTACCGCCGCAAATCCCCGGACGTAAGTCCGTGGATGGAGTAGGTTCCGACGGAGTCGGACATGCGAAGCATGCACGGGAGGATTCCCCGGACGTGAGTCCGGGGTTTAGATTCAATACAAGAGTGTGGGGGATGTCTCCCCGGATAGAAGCGTTTCCATCTATTCAATGACTGGAGGACAAATGAGAGTACTGATCACCGGAATCACGGGTTTCGCCGGGAGCCACCTGGCCGAATACATCCTGGACCGGCACCCCGATGTCGAGGTCTTCGGCATCGTCCGCTGGCGCAGCCGGATGGAAAATATTGTGCATATCCGGGACAAGATCGAGCTCTGTGAAGCCGACCTCAAGGACATGGTCTCGCTCCAGGGCTGCCTGGCCCACATCAAACCGGACCGGATCTTCCACCTGGCCGCCCAGAGCTTTGTCCCGACCTCCTGGACCTGCCCGAGCGAAACCTTCGCCATCAACGCTATCGGCCAGATCAACCTCTTCCAGGCGCTTCTCGGCCTCAAGCAGTCCCCTCGTATCCAGGTCGCCGGCTCGAGCGAGGAATACGGCCAGGTCTCTCCCGATGAGATCCCGATGAAGGAGACCAACTCTCTGCGTCCGCTCAGTCCTTATGCGGTCAGCAAAGTGGCCCAGGACCTCCTGGGATATCAATACTTCAAGAGCTATGACCTACCTGTAGTCCGGACGCGCGGTTTCAACCATACCGGCCCGCGGCGCGGCGAGGTTTTTGTCACTTCATCCTTCGCCAAACAGATCGCCGAGATCGAAAAAAAGAAGAAAGAGCCCGTCATCCGGGTCGGAAACCTCGACTCCCAGCGCGATTTCAGCGATGTCCGCGACATCGTCGAGGCCTATTGGCTGAGCCTGGAAAAGGGAGAGCCCGGCGAGGTTTACAACATCGGCTCGGGTTTCGCCCGGACCATGCGCGAGGTCCTGGATATCCTTCTCTCGCTGAGCAGAGGCGATGTGCGGATCGAGGTGGACCCGAAAAGGCTCCGGCCGTCCGACGTCCCCATCCTCCTGGCGGATTCCTCGAAGTTTGTCAGCCTGACCGGCTGGAAACCGCGGATCCCTTTCGAGCAGACACTCCGCGACCTGCTTGACTACTGGCGGGAGCGCGTTTGAGGAGATGATCAAAAGGCGGGTTTTCATCACCGGCGCCACCGGGTTCGCCGGACGGCACCTGATGGCCTCACTGCCCCCCCTGGAGAACATCATCTACGGCACCGCTTATCCCCAGCCTCCCCACCCGAGCGAGAAAAACATTCGCCACCTCGACTTCCGCTCTGAAAGGGACGTCTTCGAAGCCGTCAAGTCCGCCCGGCCGGAATGGGTCTTCCACCTGGCGGCGGTCTCCAACGTCCGGCAATCCTGGGAGAGGAAGAAAGAAACCATGGAGACGAACGTCATGGGGACGTTCTATCTGTTTGAAGCCGTCAGGAAATTCGCGCCAGAAGCCCGGTTTCTCTTTGTCAGCTCTTCCGATGTCTACGGTTTCCTTCCCGGACCCGAAGGCGCGGCGGCCAGGCCCTTTTCCGAGGACGACCCGTTCCAGCTGGTCAGCCCTTACGCCTTGAGCAAGTTCGGCGGCGAGCTCATGGCCGGATTTTACCGCCGCTCGGAAGGTCTGGATGTAGTCATCGCCCGGCCCTTTCCCCACACGGGCCCGGGGCAGAGCCCTGATTTCGTCTGTTCGGATTGGGCGCGGCAGATCATCCGGATCGAACGCGGCAGCCAGGAGCCGGTCATCCGGGTGGGTAACTCCGACGTGCTCAGGGATTTCACCGACGTCCGCGATACCGTCCGCGCCTATATCTTGCTGCTGGAAAAGGGGAAAGCGGGAGATGTCTATAACGTCTGTTCCGGCCGGGCCACCGCCCTGCGCGAGATCCTCGAGATCCTTCTTTCCTCCGCGACCAGGGATGTGCGCGTCGAGCAGGATCCGGAGAGGCTCAGGAAGGTGGATATTCCCCATCTCGTCGGCGACAACCGGAAAATCCGGGCGGAAACGGGCTGGGAGCCGGGCATTCCCCTCGAGCGGACTCTGGCCGATCTCCTGGATTACTGGCGTGTCCGGCCTTAAATACTGAGCTCCAGCTGCTTGTCCCGCCTTTCCTTCTCGATCTCCCGAAGGACTTCGGCGGTGACGTCGCCCGTCGGATAAAGGCCATCGAAACAAGCCGCGCAGAAGTGGGTCAATTTGGGGTTGCCCATTCGGACGGCTTTCTTCAGGCTTTCCAGCGGCAGATAGATCACCAGGTCGGCTCCGATCTTGCGGGCGACCTGGTCGGGGGAGGCGTCCCGGGCGACGAACTCCGTCCGGGTCTGCATGTCGATCCCGTAAACGCAGGGATAGCGGAGCGGGGGGGAATAGACGGCGAAGTAAACCTTCTTGGCGCCGCATTCCTGGACCAGGTCGATGATGGCCCGCGAGGTGTGGCCGCGAACGATGCTGTCATCGACAAGCAGGACGTTCTTTCCCTTGAACTCGGAGGCGATGGGATTGAGCTTCATGCGCACCGAGCTGAGGCGCTTTTTATCGGTCGGCATGATGAAAGTGCGGCCGATGTAGCGATTCTTGACCAGCGCTTCCCGGTACTTGAGGTTGAGGGCGCGGGCGATCTCGATGGCGGCGTCCCGGGCGGAATCCGGCACCGGCACGACGACGTCGATCCTGAGGTTGTGCTTCTTGATCTCCTCGGCCAGGAGGCGGCCGAGCTCGACCCGGCAGAGATAGACGTTGACGTTGTCGATGAAAGAATCAGGCCGGGCGAAATAGACCCACTCGAAGAGGCAGGGCGAATGCGGACAGTCGGCGATCCGGCGGCTGTGGAGAATCCGGTCATGGTCGAGGAACAGGGCGCCGCCCGTCTCGACGTCCCGGATCTGGGTGAAGCCCATGATGTTCAGGGAGACGCTCTCGGAGGCGAAGGCGCTCGAGGGGACGAGACCGTCGTTGCGGACGCCGTAGACCAGGGGTTTTATCCCGAAGGGATCGCGGAAAGCGACCATGCCCTGCTCGGCGATGTAGGCGACGACTGAGTAGCTGCCCTTGACCTGACCGAAGACCCCTTCGACAGCCTTGAAGACAGTGTTGGGGGTCAGCATTTTGGTGCGCTGGGCGGCCAGTTCCTGGGCGAAGACATTGAGGATGACTTCGACGTCATTGTCGGACGTGAGGATGCGGTGGTGTTTTTCGAATAGGTCCTTCTTGAGCTGTTTGTAGTTGATGACGTTGCCGTTGTGGGCCATGATGATACCGTAAGGCGAGTTGACCATGAACGGCTGAGCGTCGTCGCCCTGGCCGCCGCCGATGGTCGGATAGCGGGTGTGTCCGATCCCGATATTCCCCTTCAGACGCAGGACGTTTTCGGGGGTGAAGATGTCTTGGACGAGGCCGTTCCCCTTTTTCGTGTGAAAGCGGCCGTCGTAGGTGATGATGCCGGCGGAATCCTGGCCGCGGTGCTGGATGGCCAGCAAGCCCTGGTAGAGGTCACGGAACGCGTCCGCGTTGCCGTATAGACCGATGACGCCGCACATTTCTGATAATTATTATAATATTTATATGTTTTATTCTCAATCGGCGGCCAGGGCGGAGAGAAGCTCTCGGGGCGTCGCCGTGGCCGTGCCGATCTTCCCCACCACGATCCCGGCCGCGGCGTTGGCGATCAGGGCGGCTTCCCGGATGGTCGCCCCGCAGAGAAGCGCCAGGCCGGCGGTCGCGATGACGGTGTCGCCGGCGCCGGTGACATCGAAGACCTCCCGCGCCAGCGTCGGGATGTGGATGGGTTTCCGGCCCTGCTCGAAGACCGCCATGCCCTGTTCTCCCCGCTTGATGATGAGGTATCGACAGGAGATCAGGGAGAGAATCTCCGCCCCGGCTTTTTCGACTTCGGCCTCGGTGTGACAGTCGTAACCGACAATCTTTTCGGCCTCGAAATGGTTGGGCGTGATCAGGGTCACGGGCGAAAAGAGCCGGAAATGAGGGACCTTGGGGTCGACAAAGACCGGAATGCGCCGCTCCTCGGCCAAGGACAGCGTCTTGGCCATCAGGGAGGGGTTGACGATGCCCTTGTTGTAATCGGAAACGAGCAGGCCGTGGTACTCCTCGAGGCGGAGAAAATCCAGGATTTTTTCCTCCATCCCGGCCGGCAGGATCCCCTTTTTTTCAAGGTCTACCCGGACGACCTGCTGATGGTGAGCGATGATCCTGGTCTTGACCGTCGTCGGCCGCGACCGGTCGACGAAGATGCCCTGGTTGCCGGCAGCGTTGTCCCGGATCCAGCGTCCCTCCGGATCGTTGCCGACGACACCGGTGAGGAGGGGTGTCGCGCCCAGACTGTGGAGGTTCTGGGCGACGTTACCGGCCCCGCCCAGGCACAGGGAGTCCTTCTGGACTTCCACCACGGGCACGGGGGCTTCCGGGGAGATCCGGGAGACGGCTCCCCAGATGTAGCGGTCGAGCATCAGATCCCCGAGGACAAGGACTTTCTTTGTCTTGAATTTTCGGATCAGGCGGATAAGTCGGTCGCGCTCTCGAGTGGTCATGTTCACGGTTCATCCTCTCGCCAAAAAATCGGATTGGAAATGATCCAGGGGAAGTCCCCGGCCAAAGGGGTTCGACCCCGGAGATAGATCTCTATCCGGTACGCCCCGGGCTCCTCCGGAGCGAAAGAGATCTCCCGGCCTTCCGAGCGCAGCACGGGCTCTCCGTTCCGGAGCAGGCGAATTTCCAGACTATGAGGGAAGTCCGCTTCGGCTCGAAGCCGCAGGCGAGGGGTGGCGGTGAACGAAACGGCACTCCCCATCGGGAATCGAGTTTCCCCTCCCTCCGCCCAAAAGAGGAAACCGCCTGCCGGCCGGGCGGCATCGAGGGCGCAGTAAAAACGGCCCTTGCGGAGCGCGGAAAAAACTTGATTCTTGGCCTCATCGAAGGTCTTGGCCAGGGGCTCTCCGAGAAGAAGATGAAGCCTAAAGCAGGAGAAAAGAGCATCGTAGGCCAAATGCGCGTCCGTGCTGAAATATCCGTAGACATTCCGCCCGGCGGTCAACTCGTCCCATTTCCGGAGCGTTTGAACCGGCCGTTCCAGCGTTTTGAGCAGAAACAGTCGGGAATTGAACAGAAGGGCGGGGAGATACGGGAGCGCGGAGAGAAAATTCTTCTTGATCATGGAATCGGAATCGACGATCTCGATCCCGTCGGGAAAGATGGCGCCTCCCCAGGACCAGCGGGTTTTAGAATAAGGATGAGCGATGATCGAGAATCCCCCGGCGGCCGCGACCTGCTGGGCCGCCAGTTCGGCGTTCTGGGCGAACGTCCCTTCGGGTTTTGAAAAATCCAGGGCGACCATATGTCCCCGGCTCACTGAGAGCTCGCTTCCGACGAGAACAAGGACGTTTTCCTTCCATCCCTGTTCGGCCAGGGACGGCCGGTTTGGATTGCCGTGGTCCGTCAGGATCATGAAGTCCAGACCTTGCCGTGAGGCGGCGGCTGCGATCCTCTGCACCGGCCAGCGCCCGTCGGAATGGGTCGAGTGAAGATGATAAACCCCCTGAACCTCGAAATAGGGGGAGTGCCTTTGAGCGGGGGCTTCTCCTGGAGCCCGGTGCCGGATAAGGATGTAGCCAAGCCATAGGGCGTAGAGACAAATGAGAAAAGCGGCCGCGGCGAGGGTCCGTTTTTTCCATGGTCTCATCTTCATGATGCCCCTTTCTTGAGGGAGGCGAAGGGAGCCGTGATGAGATAGAGGAAGAGGACGGCGATCTCCGAATCGGCGAAGTTGTATTCGAACAGGCCGGCCGTGAACAGGGCGAGAAGGGCGGCGGCGGCCGCCGCCGCGTCAGGAAAAACGGTCGCGTCGCGGTCTCTCAGGAGCTTGAGAAGGGCCAAGAATGCCCAGACAATGAAGACCGTCCAGGCCAGCAGGGTCGGAATCCCGCGTTCGGCGGCGATCTGGACGATGTTGTTATGGAGGTGGACGTTCTGTCGGCTGACCGCGGACAGCCCGTACTTCGGGTTCTGGAAGACCATGTCCACGGTATCCGGGCCGGTGCCGTGGAGGGGGTATTCGCGGACGATCCGCCAGCCGGCCTTCAGGTATTCAAGGCGGTGTTTGTTGGCGTAACTCTGGAGGCCGAAGATGCTGAAGGCGCGCTGCTTCATCAGCCGGGGACTGACGAGAAGAAAGAGGCCGATGACGACGGGAACGAGGATG
>JBAQGA010000116.1:0-8521 GCA_049287565.1 Candidatus Aminicenantales bacterium | reverse complement strand
AATTCTCTGGAATTGGGATCGTGTCCCCGAATTTCCCTACGGCCAACTCCCTCCCAAAATAACTCAGCGCTTCACGACCGACACCCTGATCTGGGATGGGTAGGCGGCCGAATGGTGCACCTTGTTGTGGGCCACGACACCCTGCGCCTCGTCGAAGTTATTACCGCCCGTGTTGAGGTTTCGCTCGAACCGGGGGAAGTTGCTGCTCGAGACCTCGATGCGGAGGCGATGCCCCGGCGCGAAGAAGTTGCTCGTCGACATGGAGCTCACCGGGAGCTTGTAGACCTTTCCTTTTTCCATAAAGACCTCTTTGTCATAGCCTTCCCGGTAGCGGACGCGCTGGATGGTCTCGTCCAGATTATAGGCCTTTCCGTCGGGATAGACGTCCACGAGCTTCACGGTGAAGTCCGTGTCCCTGGCATCCGAGGAGACATAGAGTGTGACCTCGACAGGCCCGGTTATTTCAACGCCTTCCTTTAAAGGATCGGTGGAATAGACGAGGATATCGTTGCGGGCCTCTATCTGCCGCTGGTCAAAAGCCCCCGCCTTGTACTCGCTGCCCATGCAGCAAAACCCTCCCCCGTTCATGGGGACGGGATATTCCGGATCATAGGCAAACGCGTCCGGCCTGTCCTCCGGACCCGGCCGGTCCAGGGTGAGCTTTCCGTCCCCGAAGACGCTGTTGGCGTTTCCCTTGCTGGTCAGATAAAAAGCCGTCATCTTCGCATCGGCCGGCGGCCAGGTCTCGGCGGTCTGCCATTTGTTGAGGCCGATGGTGTAATACTGGAATTTGGGTGTTTCTTTGACGATCCCGTTGTCCTCTCCCTTCAGCCAATAGTCGAACCACTTGTAGATGAGCCCCTCGTAGTTGAACCGCGCATCTCCGACATTGAGTTCGCCGACGATCGTTTCTTTGCCTCCCCCGAAGTAGGCGCAATGGGTCACCGGCGCGATGACCGCATACTGATGCTCGGCCACTTCCGGGTCTTTGGCGCTCGAGCGGACATGATTGACCAGGGCCAGGTTGGGACTGGCCGAAATATCAAACCAGGAGATGAACCATAGAGCGGGAGCGCCGAAGGACATGTCGTCGTGGTAAAGGCCCCCCTCGTACCAGGCGGGGTCATTCGGCTTCCGCCGGATCATCTCATCATAGACGCTCGGCGGCCCGCCCAAGTTTCTAACGATATCCATCAGGGGCAGATGCCAGAGCGCCTTGGACCAGTCCACTTCCGGACTCTCGGGCGCCAGGTCAAAATACCGGGAGACCCGCTCCAGTTCCTCGCGCGTCATATCCGGAGGAAAGGTCGGCCGGTGCTTGTAGGTCTGGACAAAGCCGCTGTCGTAAAGCCAGGCGGTCATCAGCATCTGGTGCGCGCCGCCGCGGTAGAAGTTACCCTGTTCGTAGAATTCCCCCACGCGTCCGATTCCCGCGCCGAATCCCATGGGCACCATGGCGGCCAGGCCCGGAGGATCCAAAGCCGCCACGGCCATCTGCCACTCGGCCGTGGAGGAACACCCGATCAACCCGACCTTGCCGTTGGACCAGGGCTGCCCGGCCAGCCATTGAATGGCATCGTACCCGTCGGTTGTCGGCGGTCCCAGAATCTCCCATTGTCCTTCCGAGAAATACCGGCCGCGTTCGTTCTGGACCGCGTAGGCGTAACCGCGCCTGACGGTTCTCAGAGCCTGCTGGAAGCCCCGCTCATTGAGCTTTCCGTCCCCCCAGGAATTGAAGTTATAGGGAGTCTTGGATAAGATGACCGGAACTGGCTTGTCTGTTTTGGGCCGGTAGATATCCGTGGCCAGCCTGACCCCGTCGCGCATGGGCACCATGACTTTCTGTTCGACTATAGAGATGGATTTCAGGGATTCGAGGGGATCTTCCTGGGAATAGGGAAAGGTCGCCATGCAGATAAGCAGGGCGATCGCTAAGATAATAGGCTTTTGGGGAGACTTCATTCGAGATTCCTCCTTGAAAATTGGGCTATTTTTTTACCTCTGCACGGAAAATAGTATAAAAAGAAGGGCCGCCCGGTCAATAAAGGCGGCAGAGAAATTCGGTGGCATGACCTGATTCTCCGGAATCAGGATCGTGTCACCTGAATTTTGCGTCGCCCATTTTCTGGTCCTTCTGAGAAATCCGTGAGACCCGGCGCGTCTTCGTTATTTGAAACGCTCATCATTCGCCGGTATAATCTGAAAGGAGTCAAAATGCAAAGGAAAACGCCGATGAAATTAAAGGTAATCGTTCACAAGGCCGACGAGGGGGGATACTGGGCCGAGGTCCCGTCAGTTGCGGGGTGTGCAACCCAAGGCGAGACAATTGAGGAGCTCTTGGAGAACGTCCGTGAAGCAGTCGAGGCCTGCCTATCGACGGACATCAAGTCGGTCCGTCTGAAGAAAGATGACCAGGTCATGGAAATCGCCATATGAAGGAAGTTTCAGGAAAGAGATTCGCGCGCATACTCGAAAAAAATGGCTGGAAGCTCGCCCGCGTAAGAGGCAGCCATCATGTTTATGTTAAAGAAGGCCGAATAGAAAGGATCTCTGTCCCGATCCACGGCAACAAGCCTCTCAAGTCAGGCCTTCTGAGGTATTTTATAAAAGTCGCCGGACTTAATGTACCCGACCTGGATAAATAGACAATCTTCCCTTACCGGAAAGATGAAATTTGGAGGCCGGCGCTAATTTCTCTGGAAATTTGGCAGCTGTCACCAATTTTCGCAAAGCTCTTTTAGTACATTACGTATGGCGTCCCTCTAATTCAGAATGAGAAGCTCACCGAGAGGATGCCCATGCCGCCAAGACGGCGCATCCATGATTCCTCAGGATACCCGGCCTTTGGGAGTGTCATGATAGGCTGCGGTGTGCTCCTTAAGCCTGGCGAAAAACCCCGGGCTCAGCCGCCGCCCCTCGACCTGATAGACCTGATCGAGCACCGCGGATCTCTCGCGACCCACCTTGAGACTGCTGGCCCGCTCCCACAGAGCGACCCATTCCCAATAGTCGCACCTGACCTCGGGATCCTCCCATATAAATTGCAGAAAATGCCGCGCCTCGGGCCGGTCTGTCCACAAGCTCTTATACCTATCGAAATACTCGCGCGCGTAATCCCTGTACATCAGGTTGTTCGAGTGCCAGATCGGCAAGGTTTTCGGCCGCCGGCCCAGGGCAAACGGGATGAGGTAGGGGTTCTCGAAGATCACGTCGCGGAACCGGGCGGCCGACTCCTCGAACCTCCGTGCCAGGAAAAGGGCCAGCCCCCAATCGAGGAGAAAGTGCGGATCCGGGCAATCGTCCGGGTAATGACGTTTGTACCAATCGAACTCGCCGAGGGCGCCGTCGAGGTCTCCATCGCGAAGGAGCGCGGGCGCCACGAGATAGCGGATACCCTGATTATCGTTCGGGTTGCGCCGGAGCAGATCCTTGAATTCGGCGACCGCTTCGCGGGTTCTCCCCATCTGCATGAGAAGCAGGCCCAGACCGTGGCGCGCTCTCATGTAGGGACGAGTCTCGAGCTCCCCCCACCAGGCGAAGGCCTTGGGGTCTTCGGTCCCCAGCGCCGCCCTGGCCTTTTCATAAGCTGTTCGATAGAGCGCTTCTGCCTCTTCGTAGCGCTTCTTATCGGCGGTCAGCCCGGCGAGACCGTTGTAGGCGTCGGCCAAGTCGGGATCGATCTCGAGCGCCTCCTCGAAGCACTCCTTCGCCCCCCGCGGATCATGGGAATAAAGGTCCCAACCCTCGTAGACCAGATCTTGGGCTTCGCCCAGGCTGGGATCCAGGCAATCAGCCGGCATCGTCGGCTTCTGCTTCCTCGCCTCCTGGTACTTTTCGACAAGGGTCGGCTTCTTTTTCGCCTTTCCGCGGCTGCCGGTGAAGATGATCCTCCGAGCGGCTTTACGCTCTGCCTTGGTCATTTTGCCTCAACCTCCGGAATGCTATTTTCTACCATCCTGCGATAAGCTTTTTCCTTACCTTACAGGATTCCTCGGAAAATGGGAATCCCATTTACCGCGGGCATGGGATTTCTGCTTACCGCGACCATGGGAAATCTATTTACCATGACCCTGGGAATTCAGCTTACCATTTCCAAGTCCGCTGCGACGATTGAAAATCGCCTTGGGAGATTAGGGCAAATATCGCAAATTACTTATGGTGTCCGCTGCGAAAACTAGTGACTGGCAGAAATAAGGTGACTGGAGATTTGGTAGCTGTCATCAAAATTCTCCATTTCTCTAGATTTTGTGAATTGACAATTATACCATTTATGTTACAATTGTAACATTAATTATAGGGAGATTGGCCATGATTTTTCATCGGGGTATCCTGAACATCCTCAATTCCAAAACAAAACAAAAGTTGATTGGCTTCTTGCTCAAGCACGAGGCGCTGATGAGCGAGCGAGAAATTTCGTCCGTTTCAGGCGTCTCTCATATGAGTGTCAACAGAATCATGCGCGAACTTTCCGAAATGCATTTTGTCCGCAGCCAAAGGGTTGGAAACTCTAATCTCTGGAGAGTGAACAGGAAAAGCTATATTTTCCATGTCCTTTCCGGGCATTTCTCAACCTTAATAGATTCTGAGGCGCCTCTTGAAGACTTGAAGCGGGAGATCCTCAAGAACCTTCCGCTATCGCATATAGTCCGAGTGACATTGTTTGGCTCCATCGCTTCAAAAACCGAGAAGCCCGGCAGTGATATTGATCTATTCATCCAGGTGAAAAACCCGGACGATAAGCGCCATGTCGAACCGGCGATCGAAAAGCTGGCCATTCTGTGTCTCGAGAGATTCGGCAATGTCCTTTCTCCATACATCCTAACGGGGAAAGAGTTGAAGGCGAGGTCATACCTGAAACTAATCTCCAACATCCAGGCAGGCATCATTCTTCACCCGCCCAAAGAAATTCATGAATCCTAAGATCAGAACAAAAGAGGTCACGCGAAATTCGTATGCAAACTATCTGAAAAGATCCGATGAATGCTTCACGGCGGCTAAAGCGAGCCTCTCAAAGGGCGATTGGAACGCAGCCGCTATTTGCGCCATCCACTCCTGCATCTCGGCATGCGATGCTCTCTGCATCTACTTCCTGGGCAGGCGTCATAGCGGAGCCAATCACAGCGACGCTGTTGTGCTTTTAGAAATGACCGGGATCGAACGCCCGGAATTGACAACGAACGCCAATCGACTGAGAAAAGTCCTGAGCGTAAAGAACATGGCCGAATACGAAGAGAGATTGGTGCGCAGAGCAGAGGCGGAATCAATGATAAAGGATACGGAACGCTTTGTGGCTTTCGTCAGATCACGATTGCCAACAGAATAATATATTAAAATTGGTGGCTGGCTCAAGAAAATTGGTGACTGCTTCTAAATTCTCTTGAATTTGGTAGCTGTCGCCAATTTTCTGTAAAATTTGACAGCTGTCACCTAATTTCTACCAGGGATAGGCAGTTCTCTCAGAACCTGACCAACAAGGGTGGTCTTTCCAGACTGCCTGGGCCCTCTGGAAAACGAGTTTTACTCAATAGCGCTAATTTTTTTAGTCACTTTGTTGAGAAAATCAAGGGCCCTTCCCCAACCGATCACCCATTTTCCTGCCCGCTTTGGCTCAATTGATCGCGAATATCCCGCTTTTTTTGGCCATGTTATGCAGCTCGCCGCGAAAGGCCGAGTGACGGCTGTATTTATCCTTGATACGCGCGATGAGTGCGCGCCCTTCATCCGGCCGCTCGTTGCTCCAATATACCTCCGCAACGGCCAGCAATAATTCCGCGGCCTTCCAGTAGCTCTTGCGCCGTTTGTTTCCGACAATCGCATCAATTCGCTTGAGCGCAATTTTGCCGGCCAGGTCGAAATATTCTTCCTTAGCGGCAGCCTGAAGCGGCATTTTCTTCAAAACGCCTTCGAGATATTTTCGGAAACGCGAGCCCGGTTTCGCCTGCCTCCGATGGCCCGGCCGATTTTCATCTCCGTTCCAGTCATCATTCTCAAAAGAAAAGGCCAGGGCGGGATCAGTCGCTCTGTTCCATAACGACGACAAATTGGCCGTCAACTTCTTCCCTTGATTCCATTTGGCCAGCAAGAAGAAAGGAACACCGAGCCCGCCCGCATCTTCTCCCGAACTCCAGCCGAGGGGCTTCGATTTTCGCAAAAGGACTGCGGCATTCTCGTAATCGCCTTTCAATAGATGACAGTAGAGGCCCAGATTTCCCCGAACATCACTCTCCAAGAAGTCCGGCAATCGATCGTAGTCCCAGGTCCGGCTGCCTCCTTCCTTTTTCCGGAGCGTCTCAACAAGGGCCAGGGTATCTTCCAGGATGGCCTTCCGTTTCTCGCTGTTTCTGGAATTGTCCAGGGCGTCCAGCAATCGTTCAAGGCATGGATCGGCGCGGAGCGCTTCCATCAAGGATCGGTCGATCAAATCCGTCTTTTTTAAACGGACGGCCGCCTCGCGCAGAAAATCCGCAATCTTGGACCGAATCTGCAGGCGGGCGGGCAACCGTTCCAGTCCAAGCGAAGCCGCCCGGATCATGTCTTCATACTTGTGTTCTTTCTTCAGGGCTTCCAGCCAGGCGACAAAAGCGCTCGGGTACTTTGGGCCGTCTTCCGTGGCCAGTCTTTCGAGTCCGGCGACACCTTGAAACAAGCCCACGGCCTCTTTGAGGAGGCCGGCGGATAAGGAACTCACCCTTTGTTTCCTCAGGAACTCCAGCCATCGTTGCCCGAAATCCTCCAGTTGGGGAAGTTCCTCCATGTCGACATTGATGAACCCATGGATATTCAAGTCCCGGGCGTCAAAGGAGTATCTGGAAATCGCGTTCCAGACGGCCTGAGGACGCTCGGCAGGGGTCTCCGTGAGATAGACGCATCGAAAATATCTCAGCTTCGCCTCATCGATATCGGTTTCGATCATTTCGTCATGCTCATATCCGGAGAATTGTCCCTCTTCCAGGCCTTCTTCATAGATAACCAGAAGAGATTCGAACGCCCGGAGCGCCAAAGGATAATTTCCTTCCCCGTAGATGTCGAGGATGCGGCTGAATAAGTCGTCGATTTCAGGAGCCCAACTGTCGTCTCCCCAGGCCCGTTCATCTCCATATTGAGCATCCCATCCCCAGCTGCTCGTGAATTCATATTTTTCGACGCGTCGGCCGAACGATGCGATTTCCTTCAACAGGAAATCTTCGGGATCATCCCCGTCCTTCTCCCGTTTTCTTTTCTTCCTTTCCTTTTTCTCCGGAAGAACAAACCCCTCAAGGAAAGGGGCACGCTCCCGCGGGGCCAAGGCCATCCCCTGAGCCAGGATTATACTTTTTAGGTCTTCGTGGGAGAATTGATCGATTCGGGCTTTCAAAGCCGTCATGAATTCTTTCAGAGTCGGCGTTTTCATCGGAAGCAAGATACTATAAGCCGGCCGTCCTGGACAACTCCGAGATTAACATGAGTATGGACGAAGGCTACGAGGTTATCGGAGAGCACTGAACAGACGCCCCCTGGAAATTCGGGGACATGACCCAATTCTCCGGAATTGGGATCGTGTCCCCAGAATTTAGGAAAATTGGTGGCTGCTTCCAAATTTTCTGAAATTTGGTAGCTGTCACCAATTTTCTCCCGAGAAAACCCTTCGCTCTGGAGCGTTTCATCCTAAGACGATAGATCAATCCGGTCTTGACATTAGTATCTATAGTGATATCATAATGAATGATGCTGTCGAAGCCATTTTGGGGAAAATGCGGCGCAACCCCAAAAATGTGCGCTTCAAGGACCTGCTCAGAGTATGTGATCATTACTTCGAACCTTCTCGGCAACGCGGAGGGAGTCACAGAGTATACAAAACACCCTGGCCGGGAGACCCGAGGATCAACATTCAGAACGACAAGGGCAGAGTCAAGGCTTATCAAGTGAAACAGGTGCTGGCTGCGATCAACAGATTGGAGGCCAAGAATGAGTCAGAATAGCGACCGGTATACATTCAGAATCACCTGGTCGGAGGACGACGGTGAATTTGTCGGTTTGTGCCTCGAATTCCCCAGCCTGAGCTGGCTGGCCAAGAGTCCCGAGGCCGCCCTGAAGGGAATTCGCAGAGAAGTAAAGAGGACCGTTCAGGATATGGAGAATAACGGAGAGTCTCCTCCTCCCCCGATTTCCGGAAGATCATTCAGCGGAAAGTTTGTCGTCAGGATTCCGCCGGAAGTCCACCGCGCCCTGGCAATCAAAGCCGCTGAAGAAGGGATCAGCCTCAACCGCCTGGTCAACTCCAAGCTGGCGGGAGAAATAAGGTGACTAGAAAATTGGTGGCTGGCTCTAATTTCTCTTGAAATTGGTGCCTGTCACCAATTTTCTATGTTTCCGGTGAGAATATCCGCCCCAAACATGCGTCTGATACGATGTTCGTGACAATCTTAATCCGCGGAGGTAAAGTATGGATGTAAGAAAGTAAGGAGAAATGATGGAACTCATAGAGATCGCTAGAATGACATCGAAGGGCCAAGTGACCGTGCCGGCACCGATCCGGGCTATC
>JBAQGA010000115.1:0-2497 GCA_049287565.1 Candidatus Aminicenantales bacterium | reverse complement strand
TGTTTCATCGGCTTCTATCGTATTATATCAATATGGATTTCCCATGAATATTTTTATTGTTGATCTGCAATCCCTTTCTAATTGCGACACAGTCTCTCCAGGGAGAGGGAATTTTTTACTCTTCATTCCATGAATAATCCAGGTTAAGTTTCGTGTCACCGTATCTCAGATGCCCAGCGATAGTCTCTCGGCGAGGGCGGGGGGGAGCCGCTCTGCCAGGATCTTCCTCTGGGCCTCCTCGATGTTATACTCGAGGCGCTGGAACTTGAGGAGACGCGTTTCCGAATCGTAGAGGGCGAAGGAAGCATGGGGATTCCGATCCCGCGGCTGGCCGACCGAGCCCGGGTTGACGAGGTAACGAACGTCCTTTTCGAGTTTGACCTCGGCTGTCTCCCCTTCGATGAAGGTCCCCTCGACGATACTGTCCTTTTCCGTGTAGACGAAGGGGAAATGGGTATGGCCGAAAAAGCAGAGCGGCGTCTTGATATGCTCGAAGGCCTCTGCGGCGTCGAACTCCCCGAAGATGTAATAGTCTTCGTCGAAGGGAGCCCCGTGGCAGATGGTGATGGTGTCGTGGACGAACTGGGGCCCCTGCTTCTGGCGGCAGAGGTAATTGTAGTTCTTCTTCAGGATCTTTTCCTTGGTCCAGAAGATGGCCGAGGCGGCGATGGGATTGAACGTTTCGACGGAGTCCAGGCCGCAGACGGCCTTGTCATGGTTTCCCCTGATCAAGGAAATGGGTTTCAGGGCCTGGATCTTCTGGATGATCTCGTTGGGCGAAGCGCCGTAGCCGACCATGTCGCCCAGGAAGAGGTAATGGTCGATCTTTTTCTTCTGGATGAACTTCAGCACGGCCAGGAAAGCTTCCAGGTTACCGTGGATGTCGGCGAAGACCAGGTAGCGCATGGGCCTCAGGCGTCTCCCGCCGCAGACGAACGGTACAATCTGTGGGCATGGTATGAGCTCCGGACCAGTGGGCCGGCCGCCACTTCTTTGAAGCCGAGTCCGAGCGCCCGCACCCGCAGCGCTTCGAATTCTTCGGGGGAATAATAGCGGCTGACCGGAGGATTGTCTCTTGTCGGCTGCAGGTATTGTCCGATCGTCAGGATGCGGCAGCCGACACTCCTCAGGTCCTGGAGCGTCTGGTCGAGTTCAACTTCGGTTTCGCCCAGTCCAACCATGAGCCCGGATTTGGTCAGGGCGCCCAGGTAACCGGCTCTTTTAAGGACGGCGAGCGATCGCCCATAGTTCCCGGCGGGACGGTTGATACGGGGATAGTTGGTCTCGGTCGTTTCCAGGTTGTGGTTCAAGACGTTCGGTTCCGCAGCGATGACCGTAGCCAGAGCTTCCTCGCTCCCTCCGAAGTCGGGGATGAGGACCTCCACTTTTGCCCGGGGCCGCCTGTCTTTTATCGCCCGGATCGTCCGGGCGAAAATCGAAGCGCCGCCGTCGGTAAGGTCGTCCCGGGTGACCGAGGTGACGACTGCGTAGTCGAGTCCCAGGGATTCGACGGCATTGGCTACCTTCGACGGCTCATCGTCAAGGAACGCCAGGGGCGTTCCCTTTTTGACAGCGCAAAAACCGCAGCTTCTGGTGCAGGTATCACCGAGGATGAGGAAGGTGGCCGTCCTGGCCGTCCAGCATTCGGCGATATTGGGACACTTGGCGCTCTGGCAGATGGTCTGGAGGTGATTTTTCTTCAGGATGTCGGAGACCTGGAAAAAGTTACTGTGGGCCGGCAGCCTGACCTTCAGCCACGGAGGTTTAGGCAGACGGCCAGACCCGTCCGCCGGGGCAGACTTTCGATTGTGGTCGCTGGATGCTTGGATGTTTGACAACCGCCTTGGATGTCAGATCCGGGAAGATCGAAACGGCCTAATATTCCAGATCGCGTTCCCGCTTCATCCGCCGTCGCATGCGCTTGCGAGCTTGAGCTTCCTTCATCCGCTTTCTCTCTCCGGGCTTGAAGTACACGGCGTGCTTCTTGATCTCTTTGATGATGGCTTCCTGCTGGACCCGTCTCTTGAACCGCCGGAGAGCGCTTTCTATGGATTCTGCGTTATCAACAACGATAAAAGCCAATAAATGTCACCTCCTCTATTGGCAGCTCGAATAGGGGATTTATACCCGAACATCCCCCCAAAGTCAAGAAAGGAGGCTCGGGGTAGTGGCATCGAAACCGCGCCCGTTTTCTCCCAGCGCGGAAATTGTCATTGCGAGGAACAAAGTGACGAAGCAATCTCTATGAGATCGCCACGGCGCCTTCGACGCCTCGCGACGCCCGCTCACTCCTCATACGGGTTTCTCATGCCACTGCCCCGAGCCCGGCCGAAATAAGGAATCCTTGCCCGCTCAGTCGTCGATGGACTTCCTCACCCAAGCCCTCGCCTCAGTCCCAGCGGGTGGGTTCCTCGACGAGGAGAGCAAGGAGCGAATCGAGCCAGATTGGCTGGTTTGCGAAGCAAAGCAGCGGGGGTTCCAAGGGGGATGGCCCCCT
>JBAQGA010000114.1:0-19970 GCA_049287565.1 Candidatus Aminicenantales bacterium | reverse complement strand
CGACGGCCGGATATTTCAAGTTTTTCGGCGGCCCGGGCGGCTCAGCCGGCCGCGCCGCGGTGATTATCAAGATCACGGCTGATAACGGGACGGTCGGCTGGGGCCAGGCTGTCCCGCTCCCCAAATGGAGCTATGAGACGCTGGAGACATCGGTTATTGTTCTTCGCGACTATTATGCTCCGGCTCTCATCGGCCGCGACCCGGCGGACATCGAGGCGGCCCATGCCGTGGAGGACAAGGCCATCGCTCCGGGCTTCTCGACCGGCATGCCGATCAGCCGCGCCGGGATCGACATCGCGCTCCATGACCTCGTCGGCAAACTGCAGGGCCAATCGCTGGCAAGGATGTGGGGAAAACCGGCCGGAGCGCCGATCACCCTGAGCTGGACGGTGAACATCACGGACATAGAGGATGTCGGCGCAGTTGTGGACGATGGCAAAAAGCGCGGCTACAGCCACTTCAACATCAAGGTCGCTCCTGACTTGGATTTCGATGTCTCCCTTGCCCGCGAGGTTCGCCGCCTGGCCCCGGAAGCATTCCTCTGGGCCGATGCAAACGGCGGATATGATCCCGAAACAGCGCTCAAGGCGGCGCCGAAACTGGCCGACGCCGGCGTCGACGTGCTCGAATCGCCGCTCCGTCCCAACCGCATCAGCGGCTACCAGGCCCTCAAGAAGCAGGGCGCGCTGCCCATCCTAATGGACGAGGGTGTGGTCTCGCCCACCGATCTTGAGGAGTTCATCAGGCTGGGCATGCTCGACGGAGTGGCCATGAAGCCGGCCCGCTGCGGCGGTTTGGCGTCATGCCGGCGCCAGATCGAGATCTGCCTTGAGCACGGCCTGATATGGCTGGGCAGCGGCCTCACCGACCCGGATATCTCGCTCGCCGCTTCGCTCTGTCTTTATGGGGCATTCGGGCTGAAAAAACCGGCGGCGCTCAACGGCCCCCAATTTCTGACAGCCGATGCCCTGAAAAAACCGCTGCGTATCGAAAACGGAATCGCTCACGTACCAACCGGCCCCGGCCTGGGCATCGAGGTCGACGAAGCCAAGGTCATCGAACTGATGAAACGAAGCGGCGCAGACAGGCTGCTCCGATCATGACGGATCGGAGGAGAAGATAAAGAATATCTTAGGACTTAGATAGATCAGCAGCCCCTTCGCGGAGATCGATGCTGTGTTTGAGCTTTGCCTGGAGAAGCATACGATCATAATCAGCGAGCGCATTTTATCCGAGCTGTCTTTCCATCTGCAAAGAAAATTGAAACTTCCGGTGAAAAGAGTGGAAATGATCATCGATTATCTCAAAGCTAGCTGTTTTCTTGGCCAGGAGACTCCGGTCAAGAAAAGCGCCTGCCGAGATGAGGAGGACCTTCACATCCTCGGGTTGGCTGAAAAAATGCGGCCGGATTTCATCGTCACTGACGACAGCGATCTTCTTGTTCTTAAAAGATGCCGCCAAACTTCCATTGTGACTCCAAGAGAATTCTGGGAAAAAGAGAAAAAAAGAAGGAGCCGAAGATGAGATGTGTTTGCTTCTTGATAACCCTTGTCATGTTTCTCGGCATGGCAGCGCAGGCCCAATTCACGTTCGTCGAAGACCCCGCCAAGGGCACATTGACCGTACGCGACGGGAAGTTCGAGGTCCTGACCTATCGCTTTGGCGACCAGCTAAATTCCGGGGTCGACCCCAAGTACACGCAGTCCTGCTATATTCATCCACTCTACTCGCTTGACGGCAGGGTGCTGACGGACGATTTCCCGGCCGATCATTTCCATCATCACGGATTGTTCTGGGTTTGGCCGGTCGTCCGGACTCAAGGTTTGAGCACTTCAACGTGGGAACCCAAACTGCCGCGCCTCCGACAACACTTCGTCCGCTGGCTGAAGCGCGAAGCGGCAAACGGCGCCTTTGTGCTGAGCGTCGAAAATGTTTGGAAAGTGGATGAAAAAGAGACTGTGGCCAAAGAAATCCTTACCCTGCGGATTCACCGCGCGGACCGGACAGCCAGGGCGATCGACCTCGAACTCATGATCGAAGCGGTCGACGAGCCGCTCGAAATCCAGGGAACACCGGACCAGAACAAGGGCTACGGCGGATTGTGTTTCCGCGGAGCGCCGCTGTTCACAGGCGCGACGATAACGACGGATACGGGAGTTCTCAAAGAGGACGCCGTCAACAGGCCTTTTCGCTGGGCCGACCTTTCCAACGGGGAGCTGGGTATATCGATCTTCGTTTCCCCCGATCATCCGGGATTCCCCACGAAATGGATGATCCGCAACAGCTACGCTGGTATCATCAACGCCTCCTGGCCTGGACTCGAACCGGTCGTCCTGAAGCCCGGTGAACCTGTCATCCTCCGCTACCGAATCTATATCCATCGCGGTGACGCCGAAGCCGGGGAGGTAAAGGCCGCCCACGGGCGATATCTCGAGGAACGCTCTTCATAGAGCCCCCCTTTCCTCCATCCTCCTCCGCCAGAGACTGTGTCGCAACGGCAAATCGCAATTACGACACAATCTCCCGGGGGGGAGGGATGAATGAAGCCACTTACTTTTTCTAAATTTCGGCCGGATCAAGAAATGCTATTCGCGTCGGGTGGCTCGGCTACCACCTCCGCAATTTCCAGAAGAGGAGGAAGGCGGCCATGGAGAGCCCGCCCATACCCAGGATGATCCAGAAGGCGAAGGGGAGTCGGGACAGCGGGATTCTGACGTTCATCGAGAAGGCCGAAACGACGAACGTCGGCACCATGATGGCTATGGTGATGATGTTGAGCGTCTTCATCAGGACGTTGATATTATTGCTGACGATCGAGGCCCGGGCGTCCATCAGGCTGGCCAGGATGTTGGAGTAGACCTCGGCTTGGCGGTAACACTGGCTGTTCTCGATGACGATGTCCTCGAGGAGCTCCGCATCCTCGGTGGTGAACCCGAACTTGGCCGTGTTGTGCCGGATCTTTTCGAGGAGGACACTGTTCGAATTGATGGCGTTCTGGTAGTAGACCAGGCTCTTCTGCAGGGTGAAGAGGTTGATCAGGAAGCGGTTCTCCATAGCCCGGTTAATCTTCTGCTCGACCTCCTCGGTCAGGAGATTGATGATCTTGAGGTGCTCGAGGAAATGGAAGATCGACCGGTAGATGAGCTTGAGCAGGACTTGGCGGGGCGATCCCACCTTGAGGAACTGCTTGCCCTCGAAAAGGTTCGTATCCTCGTTCGTGACGATGATGAGGAATTCTCCGAAGAAGAAAACTCCCAAAGTGATGGCCTTGAAAAGAAGCTGGTCCTCACCGGAATAGCTCTTCGGCCGCTTGAAAACGATGGCGATGTGGTTGGGCTCGGATTCCAGCCGGGCCAGCTCGTCAGGGTCCAGGGACGAGTTCAGCGTGTGTTCGTCCACCCCGTACTGGCTGATGAGCAGGCGCTTTTCTGCGTCGTCGGGAGTGACAAAAACCATGATCTGGCTTTTGTCTTCGGTCGTCTCTTCAATCTTGTTATTGATGATCTGGTATCGTCTCAGCATGGCCGACCTCCGTTTTGGGTATGGGACGGTCTTTCCAGCCCCCTATTCTTATCCAAGACGGAATCCAAATCAAGACAACCGGGGGGGAATTCTCTTTTTAGCGGCAGCGGCAGGTCTCTGGATAGCCTGCCATCTTGAGGATGAGGTCGTCCACCGGAAATTCATCGAGCTCACCCAAGTCTTTGAGCCGGCCAAAGACCGACTCCAAGAGCGAGCGGTTTTGTTCCGGATCATAAGCAATGAAATTCCGGCTTAAATTTCTTGATGCCTCCGTATCGACGGGCTGCATGAGGACCGGGCTTTTGCAGGAGAAATCCAGGGAGTCCAGGCTGATGATCTTCAGCCGGCGGTGCGCCCTGGTCTTGTAGAAAATAAGACGCCGGGGCAGGTAGTAGACGATGCTCCACTGGGTGTCGTCCTGTTCGACGGATTTCAACACTGTGAAGGCGTGGTCCGGCAGGGGCCGCTGGGCCGGCAGCCGATACTATTCCAGAAGAGTTGCCGCCCGGACAAATCTCTCCAGAGATTCCGGTCCGTTCGAGACGATCCGGTCTCCGCCGAATCCCCGGTGGAGCCTGAGCGTGCGGAGCGACTCCTCATAGCTGTTATTGCTCAGGACGGGCACAGGCAGGTCATCGCCGGAATAATAGGTCATCTTCCCCCCGGCGCACTCGATAACGGCCGTGTTTCCCTTGCGGTCGGTGACGAGATAATGAAGCCTCAAGAGAAGTGGGAAGATCCTCAGCCGCGGGTCATCTTTCAGCACTTCCTTGACCGAGCGGTGGTTGTCAAGGTGGTACTGGATCCACTGGAACTCGTTGAGAGTGAGGCGGCTGGCGGAAGGGCGACAGCCTTCCCCAGCGTTCAATTCCTCGATGACCAACCCGGCTTCATTCATCCCGCCCAGGGGGAATTCCCGGCCGAACTGGTTGAAGGTCAAGCTGCCGTATTTCGAGGTCCAGCGGAGCGGCGAGGCCGTCCCCGGGCTGAAGGCTACTTTGCTCACGTCCCGTTTATTGACAAAGACAAACCCGTCTCCAATCGGCCAGTCGAGGTTCTTGGCCAAGAGAAACGTTCCCCCACCCCGCATGACGAAAGCTGTGCAGGCCTGGATTTGACGGAAGCCGGAGGCCGCAAGGAGGCAAAAAATGAGCACGGCGGTTGAACAGCGAATCGTTCTTTTCATAGAATCACTGCCAAAACCATGCCGATCTCAGGAGGAAGATATCGAGGCCTCGGGGGGATGTCAAGAAAACAGCGGATGGGATGGGCTAAAAACGCTTGAGTGTGCTAGAAGAGCCGCTGCAAACAGCGAAGGTCAGGCGCTGGAATCGCCTTCGCCGGAGGCCGGCTCGGCGCCGGGTTCCGTCTCCGGTTTGAACTTGCTCTGACGACGGAGCCGTTTGGCCTCCTGCTTGCGCAGGCGGTCCAACTCCTTGCTGCGTTTTGCGCTCTTATAAGCTCGTCTGCTTTTTGCCAAAAATCCTCCTCGTTATTTTTCCCCATCATAGCACATCCAGGAAAGCGTGGACAAGGCCAGGCTGAAAAAATCCGGTTGACGGCTCTCCGCTCAGGCCTTTATCGCCCGCAGGTCGATCCGGGAGAGGTCGTCCGTGCCGAGGCCCTTGGCGGCGCAGGCGGCCACATGGGTCGAGATCGAACGGATGGAGTCGAGGCCTTGGGCCTGCCTTTTCTCCTCCAGGATATCGAGCCCGACCCTGTCCATGGCCACGGGGTCCCGGCTGAAGAAGATCCTGTTGTCCGTCGCGATCTGGGCACCCACCACGCTCACGGTCGAGATCTTGGCGGCTTCGCCGATATGGAGGACCATCTTGTCCCTGAGGCACGGCGTCGCCAGGATATCGGCGATGGCCCGGGTGCAGTAATCGATGTGGAAACGGACTTTGTTCGTGGTGACACCCAGACCGATGTTCTTGGTGGCCCAGGTGACACCGCTGTCCTCGTTGTGCTTGAGGACGGCGATGTTGACGAGCTTGGTGATGTCCTTGGTTACGATCTTGGCAAAAAACGATTTGTCCTCGTCTTCGATGGTCACGTCGTTGAACTCGTCGGCAACCTCTTCGGCGATCCGCTTGATCCCCTCCCGGTCCTCGTAGTCCATGTACAGCCGCCGGATCTCCTCATCGTACTTCTTCGCTTTCTCGTTGCCCTGGCGGATGAGCGTCCACAGCCAGGTCACCGAGTTGAAGATCTCTCGGTGCGTTCCTTCCTTGGTGAATCCGCGGGCGATGAGCTCGCGGTACTTCTTGAGGGTTCCGTCTTCATAGGAAACGAAAACGTCCCGGTCGTACCCCTCGACCCACGGCACGATCGCTTCCGATTCGGTCGCTGCCCCCATGATGCGGACACCGGAGGAGCTTTTGTTGATCGCCAGGCCCGTCCTCTGGAACTCCCGGTCGAGGCGGTCCCAGATGATGATGTTGTTCTCCTTGACCCCGGCGCTTTTCAGGCCGGCGATGGTGGCATTGATCGAGGCCAGGGAGGAGGAGATCCGCGGGGCACCGACGCAGTTGATCTTGATCCCGACGACGTCGTCCGGAGTAAAAAGCGAGGACCAGGCGTCGGCGGCCGTTTTCTGGCCGGTCAGCTCCTTCATCCCCGCCGCGAAAACCCGGCTCACGGACTCCGGATTATACTTGCCTTCGCTCAGGATATCCTCGACGGCGACGGAAACAAGACGGCTTTTCGCCGGAGACACCGGCGTGCGCCGGGGCCAGCCGGCGCGGCTCAGCAGGACCGTTCCGCCGGCAATAGTCGCTGAATTCTTCAGGAATTCCCTTCGTGTCGTCTTCATGAAGGCCGTCTCCTTGTCAGGCTTTTTTAATCAAAGACTCTAAAACACAGGATTGTCCGGCTATTATACCAATTATGCAGACCTTTTAGCCATCGTAGGCGGCATCCTTATTCTTGCTCATGACTTTGCCAATCTCATAAAGGCCATGCTAAGGAGAACAAAATAGACATGCACACCAAAAAAAGGGAGCGCACTTTTTCTTAGCCGCTATGAGGAAAGTGTCTTTTTAGAAATCCTGGAAAGAAACTGATTTTTCAAAATCGTCCGGAAGAAAGAACTCTGGCCCCTGGCCTATGAACTCGATTCGTCCGTCCCTCCCCGTCTATGAAAACTGCCGGAATTATTCCTTCTTCTCTTTCTTCTCATCCCGGATGCTGTCGGCAAGCTTCTTCACGAGGTCGGAGGGAGCTCCCTTGTCGATAGGGCCGCTTATCTTCAGCGTGACGAGGCCGGATTCTTCATCGAATTCGGGGTCGAGAGTGAAGCCTTCGGGCAGGTCCTTCTTCACTCTGGCCACGATCCTTTCATAAGCTTCGCGGCCCTTCTCGCCGGGGTCAATCTGGTAAGACAGCAAGAACGACCCCTTCTTGTCAGCGACCACCGTGATTGTGTCCTTCCGTGAGCCTTCCGCGATATCCACCTTGACCTCAGCGGCCGCTTCCTCGTCGCCCATTTTCTTAGCGATGGTGTAGACGACCGGCTTGTCCTCGAGTTTCACCCCGATCGTCGAGATCTCCTGGCTCATCTTCTCCAGGTCTTTCTCGAGATCGGCCAACGCTTCCTCCACTTCCTCGAGGCCGAGCTTTTCCTCCTTTGCTTTCTTCAACTTCTCCCGGACCTCGCGGAGCTTTTCTCGGATCTCCTCCTGCTCGTGGCTTCCTACCCAGGTTATGTTAGGCGTTGCGATGTCAACAGCCTTGACGGTAACAGGGATGTTCTTCAGGGCGATCTTGACAGCTTCATTGACATCGACGTCCGGCTTGACGTTCACATAAAAGGCGCTGCCGTCCTTGATGACTTTTCCCTCTTTAATGAACTCCAGCTTGTCCGCTTTGATCTCCAGGTGGACCGGCTCTCCTTCCAGGACCTTCACCTCTTCGCCCTCCAGGGTGATGATGAACACTTTCCCTTCTTTGCCTTCTTTTATGATGACAGGCTTATCGATGACGATCGTCTTGATCTTGTCGCCTTCCTGGATCTTGATCTGATACTTGTTCTTCTCCCCTTCCTTGATGGTCCAGACAACAGCCCCTTTCTTTTTTTCTTTCTGCTCTTGTTTTTCCTGGGCTTGGGCTTGTTCTTGCTGTTTCTTCTCCTGGCCTTTTTTCTCTTCGGCCTGGCTCTGTTCCTGAATCTGTTCAGCCGCCTGGATTTCCGGGCTCAGCGGAGAAGCCACCTTGTCAAAGATATAAGGCCCGGCGCTGGTAAGAAAACCAGCCGCGGCCTCCGACTCCTCTGCAAGAGGTGTCGATGGACGGGCCATTCCAATCAGCGCTAGTACCAGGACGACCGCACATGAAAGCAGGATCTTGGTTTTCATTTTGACCTCCTGAAAAGTCCATTTTTGTTTGAGGATAGCTGTCAGCCTTTCATTGAAGGCGGATTTCCCAAGCCCAAACAACCCGAGAAGCGCCGCAAAATGGCCCAGCCGGGAGCCCGCGGTGCTCTTAAAGAAAAGAAGGTTGGCGGCGTATGTCGACGGCTTGATCCCCGTCCTGAGGACCAGTTCATCGCAGGCCTCTTCTTGTTCGTTCTTCAGCCTCCGGAAGACGACCCAGCTCAGGGGGTTGAACCAGAACACGGCCAGGCTCAGCCGGACGAGCACCATGACCAGGAAATCCGCCCTCTTGACGTGCCAGAGCTCGTGGATGAGGGCCGAGGAACGCTGCTCTTCCGTCCAGTCCTCGTGGTCGTCGGGGATCAGGACGACGGGCTTAATGAATCCCCAGGTGAGAGGGACGAGAACGTCCGGGTGACTCTTGAGACGGACCTTCCTTTGCAGGTGGAGGACGGCCAGAAAACGCTCCAAGAGAACCCGCCAGCGGGGATCACGGACGGCTTCCCCCTCTCGCGTCAACCGGAATGCTCCCAAAATCCCGGCCGCAAGCCTCAGCAGAAGAATGGCGAATCCCAGGGACCAGATGAAGGGAAGGGCGGATTTGATGAAACGGCTGGATTGGCTTTCCGGCAGCGTGATGGAAGAGCCGAGAGACAAAAGGGATACATTATCTCGTTCCCTGCCTCCGGCTGCTTGATCGCTTCGGACATCGGCGACAGGAACCGCAGCAGTGACGGAGGCTGTGCTTGTCCTAGCCGGCAGAAGGTCGGTCTCCCAGCCCATTCCGAGATAAGGGAGAACCGGGAGCAAGAGGAGTCCGGCGAGGGAAAGAGAGAGCACGAAGTGTCTGAGTGAGGCCGACCGCCTCCGAAATAGCAGGACGAGGATCAGGGCGAGGGTGAGCACGATCGTGCTCTTGATCAGGTATTCGGAAACAAGATGGAGCCAGCCGAATTTCGTAAGCCAGGCCATTATCACCGTCCTTCTTTGCGGGCCTTCTGGATGAGTTCCAGCAGCCGGCGATAGTCCTCCGCGGTGAGGTTGTCCTCGGAGATGTCAAGGAGGGCGGCCACGGCATCCTCGGTCGAGTCGTCGAAAAAAGTCTGAAGCAGATGTTTCAGGGCGCTGCGCCTGGCCCTCTCGCGGGACCAGGTCGGAGCGTAGATGTAGCGGGGCCCGTCCTGGCGATGGACGAGGTGGCCTTTCTGCTCCAGCACGCGGAGCAGGGCCCGCACCGCGGAGTAGCTCGGTGGGCTGGGCAGCCGCTCCAGCACCTGGTTCACAGTCGCCTCCTGGATTGCGTAGATGACGTCCATGATCTGCCGCTCCCGCCGGCTCAAGTTCTTCTGTCCCTTCATGTTCCTTTTCTCCATCCATCCATTTCCTGTCTGCTAATATTTTAGCATGCTAAAATATTAGCACCCTCATCCGCTGTTGTCAAGAGGGTATGCTGTTTTTTTAGCATTTTTTTGAAAAATGTCTTCTTGGGCTTTCCGAGTTCTATAACCCTGGGCCGGGGGCAAAAGTTTCAACGGCCTGTTGGTCGATGGCAGCCTCTTCTCTGATCCCCCAGCCCGGGCCGGTCCCGATGAAAATAGGGATAAGTCGCGATTGCGACTTGCCATAAAGGAAGGGCTGTACTAATCTAGTCTAAGAGCATCTGTCTCGACGAGCGCTGGGAAGCCTGTCGGTTCACGAAAGCCCATCGGGAGGAGAACCGGTTCTTGTCCGAGAGAGACAATGGAAACCGAAAGGAGAGAGGCGCGATGGAAACAAGCGTGTTCACCGACAGGTCAAAGAAGCCCGACGGCAGGCGCCTGAACAAGGCCATCGGAGAGAGCGGGCCGCACTGGACGGCCATCAAAACCGACATCGTCAAGAAACACGGCGAAGCTCTCGAGGAATGGAAGTATTACGGCCCCAAGGCGGGGTGGGTGCTCAAGGTCCTGGTGAAAAGGCGAAACTTGTTCTTTTTAACGCCGCTTAAAGGCTATTTCCGGATCGCCTTCGTCTTCGGCGACAAGGCCGCCTCTGCCGTTGAAAAAAGCAACCTCCCGGCGGCCGTCAAGAATGACTTGAAGGCCGCCCGCAGGTACGTCGAAGGACGGGCCCTCCGGATCGAGATCAAACGTCAGAAAGACGTGGCCAGGATTAAGAAGCTCATCGATATCAAGATCGCCAGCTGAAGGCGGCTCCAGTGCCGCCGGGCCGATTTTTTTGACAAAGGACGCGCCTTTCTTTTATCCTTTGTAAGAGGCGAACATCCATGGGCAGCGCGAAACGAACCACGGTCGCCGTCATCTACAATTTTCCGGGAGAGGACGAGTACGAAGCCCTTCGGAAGAAGGTCCAGAAGGGGGATGTTGAGTCTCCTACGGGAGACATCAAAGACCTGGAGGGAATCGCTACGGTTCAGGAAGAGATCGATGCCCTGGTCAAGGCCCTCCAGAAGGAAGGGTTCGAGGCCCGGGCGGTCAACATCGAGGACGATTTCGACCGCCTCCTCAAGAGCTTGACTTCGCCGCGGCCCGACGCCGTCTTCAACCTGGTGGAGTTCTTCAACAACAATCCCCTTCAGGAGGACCGCGTCGCCGCCCTCTACGACCTTCTTGGAATCCCTTATACCGGGGCGCCCCCGATGACCCTGGCCATCTGCCAGCGGAAAGGGCTGACCAAGCAGATCCTCAAGGCCTTCCGCATCCCGACACCGCGATACAAGCTGGTCAAGCAGAAGACCGTTCCCAAGTTAACGGGACTCCGCTATCCCCTCATCGTCAAGCCGGCCTGGGAGGATGCGAGCGCGGGCGTGACCGACCAGGCGGTCGTCGAGGACCGCGCCCAGCTGGAAAAACGCGTCCACATGATCCTGGCCGAATACAGGCAGCCCGTCCTGGTCGAGGAATTCATCGATGGCCGGGAGCTCGGGGTGTCAGTCATGGGCAACAAGAATCCCCGGGTTCTCCCCATCGAAGAGATGGACTTCTCCGATCTTCCCCCCGACCGGCGGGGGATCATCACCTTCGAATCCAAGTGGAATCCCCTGAACGAAGTGTTCCACATGGGAAAACTGGTCTGCCCCGCCAAGCTGCCCAGGTCCATCCAGCAGCGGGTCAAAAAAGTAGCCCTCCATACTTATCAAGTGATGGGCTGCCGCGATTACGCGCGGGTCGATATGCGTCTGGACAAGAACGACAACCTTTTCGTCCTGGAAGTCAACCCGAATCCGGACCTCACGGAGGGGGTGGCCTTCATGGCCTCCGCGGCCGCGGCGGGCATATCCTTTTCCGAGGGGCTGCGGATGATCGTTGAAGAAGCAATCAAACGGGGATCCCCTCCCAGCACCAAGGCCTCCCATAATAAGGTGGACGCGCCGCTGGAGGTATGAACACGACAGGGTGATCTAAGATGACGGATATACGGGGACTGCTGTTCAACCGGGCCACCAAGAAGCTCGAGATGTTGACGACACCGGTGAACAGGCTCGGGCTGAACATGAGGTCTTCCCTGGTTCAACCGCAGATCGATAAGCTCCTGGCGCGATTAAAACGCCGCGGCATCAAGCTGAAGCCGAACTTTTACCTCGGAGAGGACTGGGGCTGCGTCAGCGGCACATCGAACATCGAGGTCGGGTTCTACGACGCCGACCCGCTGCTCAAAGAGCTGAACAGGGAGGTCCGCGGATGGACGAACGACACCCGGGTGGTCGATTACCTGCTTCGCCATGAGACGGGGCATGCCTTCTGCTACGCCCACCGGCTTTACAAGAACAAGGAGTTCCGGAATATCTTCGGGGTCAAGGGGAAGTTCTTCGATACCTATCCGGCTACCGACCGCTACAAGCCCCATCCCTGGAGCCGCGATTTCGTCAACCCCAACCGGGACCATTATGCCCAGAAGCACCCCGACGAGGATTTCGCCGAGACCTTCGGCGTCTGGCTGTCCCTTCCCTCCAATTGGAAAAAGGCCTACCGGACCAGGAAAGGGGCTCTCACCAAGTTGAAGTTCGTCACGGAAATCGTCCGCCATTACGGCGACAAACCGGCCCAGGCGCCTCCCGACCCCGGCGAGCTCGATGTGCCCGTGGAAGCTATTTCAATGACCGTCGCCGAAATCCTGGGCGCTTCGCCCACCCGATACCGCAAGAGGGCGACCGGTTATATCGACCCGCTCATGAAAAAGATCGGCCGCTACCGGCCACGTTCCTTAGACTCAGGGATCATCCCTCTCGCCGAAGTGATCGCCGCCCATCGCAAATTCCTCGTCGAGGCCCTGGTGAGGAACGCGAAGGTGACGGTGGCCCAGGCCTCGTTCCTGGCCAGCAAGATGCAGGCGCGGTCAAAAGCCCTGCATCTTTACATTCCCCTTTCCATGATGGACAAGTGCCTGATCGATGTCGTCTGCCTGGCTTCGACCCTGGCTACGCGTTTTGCCTCCAAGGGCAGCATCTTTCCGTGAATTCGCCGGATTATTCTTTGAGCACCCTTTCCAGCACAGGATCGGTTTTTTGGAGGTAGTCCGCAAGCTCCGGCTCCACGAGAAGGTCGGGCATCAGAGAGTCCGGGTCGCCCCCGACGACCCGGAAATATTTCACGGAATAGGTCACCGCCAGCCCCGATTGCGGCAAAAGGAACATTTGAACCTCGCCGTAATGGTTGGGTTTTCCTCCGGTCGGCTCTCCGGCGAAGACGGCGGGCGTTTCTTTCTTGAGGTCGAGGGCGTTCAGGATGGCCGAGGAAAAGGTCCGGCGCCCGACAAGAACATAGATGCCGCCTTCCCGGCAGAAAGCCGGCCTCTTCTTGAGCTCAGCCAGGAACGGGGCGAAGATCCCGGAATTCCCGCCGCCGTTGTGGCGGAGATCGATGACGATCCGGCTGACCTTGCCGGTGTCGGCAGCGTCAAAAAGGACCTTGACGAAATCGCCGAAGGGCCGGCCGTTCATGTTCTGGCAGGAATTGTACTTGAAAAACAGCGTTCGCGAACCGGGCAGGATCTCGAACCAGTAATAGAGCCGGCGGTTCCTGAGGTACAAAGGCGCTCCGCTCTCATCCGAAACATCGACGAGCCATTCGGGCTTGGAAGAAAAGGAAACAGGCGTCATATCCAGAGTGACGGCCCGGCCCGCGGCGGTGAGGACCGTCAAGAAGGCCGTATCCGGCGAAGGGATGATCCCGGCGCCGCTAAGCATCACGGTGTCAGTCAGCAGGTTGGGGAGGATGTTCTTCACCTGAGCTTGATTCTCATGGGGGATGAGCGCAGCAAGGATGGGGATAATGTCCTCGATGGGCTTTCCTCCGAGAGCGGAGATCTTGCCATTGAGGATGTCCCTGTATTCGGCCGTCGTGTTCAGGATCGAGATCCCGTCCTTGAACCAATACAGCATCAAAGGAAGTCCCTGCCGCGGCCGATAGCCGAGGGTGGTGTGGGAATCCCCGACGGCGGCGATGATCCCCATCAGGCCGGCCAGGATTTCGCTCTGGCTCAAGGACGGAAGTTTCGTCTTGAGCGTTTCGATCTGCGCCCGGAATTCGCTCTCCTTGATTTTATGAAACAGGTTCTTGTGCCGCTTGGGGAGTTCGGCGCCGAGAAAATCCAGGTCCTCGGCCCATTGCTCCGGCGTGAGCTCGGCGGCTGCCGGAGCCTCCTGCCGCGGTGGATAGCAGAGGGTCCCGGCCGGAGTCAAAACCGTATGTCCGAAGGCAAGGAAAGCGATGAAGATGGACCCGGCGGAAAATGACCGGCAACGAGAGGAATGGATCATGCGAACCTCTTTCTTCCTACTATACGATAGAGCCGCGGATTTGTTCCCTGTTCAAAAGGAGACTTTAAAGAAATGGAGGTCACTCGGGTGACAAGCCAGATTTACTGTCTGTGGCTGATATGATAGGATGGCAGGCGAAACTAAGGAGGGACGAAGGAAATGCCGATGGTCGATCCGAAATGTGCGAAATGCCCGGAGCGGCCCTGCACTCAGGGGCTCCCCAAGGGAGTCCCGCTTCCCAGGGACTGCCCGATCAAACACCATGCCCGGCTGATCAAGAAGATCGTCCCGCTCTACCGTGGAAAGGACATGAGCGATTTTTACCTTGCTGCCGCTCTCACGGAAAAAGAAGGCTACGAAACGAAAGCCGCCCGCGAGGAGGGGAGGACGGTGCCGGTCCGGCCGAGGATCCGGGAGATCGCCGAGTTCGCCAAGGCCGTCGGGGCACGGAAGCTCGGCCTGGCCTTCTGTTCAGGGCTCTATGACGAGGCCGGCCGGGCTGCGGTCATCCTGGAGAAACATGGGCTCGACGTGGTCTCCGTCATCTGCAGCTGCGGCGCCGCCGACAAAACCGGGGTCGGCATCCCTGCGGAGTACAAGATCCGGGACCCCGGCCGTTTCGAGGCCGCCTGCAATCCGCTCGTCCAAGCGGAAATTCTCAACATCTCGGGAACCGCGTTCAATATCCTGGTCGGACTTTGCGTCGGCCACGACATGCTGTTCACGGCGCACTCGAAAGCCCCCGTGACGACCCTGATCGTCAAGGACCGGTTCACCGGCCACAATCCGCTGATCAGTCTCTACACCCGCTACCACCGGGACATCGTCTGATTCAAGGCGAAGGCCTCCCCCACTTCCCCAGCCAGGGAGACCGTTGATACTGCCGGACGACGATTGTCGTCGAGAGATCAGCTCTCTTCCTCGAGTATCTCCTCGACTTCCTCTTTTCCTTTCTCCAGTTCCCCTTCCTGCTCTTTATCTTCCTTCAGCAATAGGGTCTGAAACTCTCCGACGTGGGTCTTCTCTTCCTTGGCGATATCGAGGAGGACCTTTCGCAGGCTCTCCTTGGAGGCCAGGGCCGCCATCTGTTCATACAGGTTGATGGCGTCCAGCTCGGCGATGATCGCGGCCCTCAATATCTCCTTGTCCAGGTCTTCTTTTTTGACCTTCTCCAGATCCAGAGGAATTTTGGATAGCATGATCGAACCTCCTTTGTTATTTCGAAAAAATCCCTTGAGCCGTCGCCTTGGCGCGGTCTTCCTGGGACATCTGGGCCAGGCGCTCGACTTCCTTCATGTCCAGCTTCAGTCCCTGGGCCACGCGCCGGCCGTAATCCTGGTCCGCCTTGTAAAAAATCGCGGTCTGGCGATACTGGATCCGCCTCTGGGCACCCCCCAGGTGGTCGACGATGTTGCCGACGAGGTGCTCGCGGTCGGTATCCGTCATGACCTTCTTGTAGAGGGCACCGGCCTGGACGAAATCATCGTTGGGGTGGACGTACTTCTGGCGGCCCGCATGACCAGTGACCTCGAACGGGGGTTCCGCCACCTCCGGCCTTGGCGCCGGACCGCCGAAGCTGTTGGGATAGTAGTTCGGAGCTCCGCCGAAATTGTCGTCGGAGCGCATGAACCCGTCCCGCTGGTAGTTGTCGACCTTGGCCGCTTTCGGCGCGTTCACCGGCAGGAGGTGATAATTGGGCCCGAGGCGATGCAGGTGGGTGTCGTGATAGGAGAAGAGGCGGCCTTGAAGCATCTTGTCGGGGGAGGCGGCGATGCCGGGAACAAAATTGGCCGGGGAGAAGGCCGACTGTTCCACCTCGGCGAAGTAATTTTCCGGATTCTTGTTCAAGACCAGCTTACCGATGACGATCGGCGGGAAGTCCGCATGAGGCCAGACCTTGGTGATGTCGAAGGGATCAAACCGGTAATTCGCTGCCTCCTCCGCCGTCATGATCTGAACCTCCAGCCTCCAGGCGGGGTGATCTCCCTTTTTGATGGCTTCAGAGAGGTCGCGGGTCGCATGGTCGGGGTCCTTGCCTTTCATGACCTCGGCTTCCTGCCGGGTTAAGTTTTGGATTCCCTGCTCGGTCTTGAAGTGATATTTCACCCAGAAATACTCCCCCTTGTCGTTGTACCATTTGTAGGTATGGCTGCTGTAGCCGTTCATATGGCGGAACGTCCGGGGTGTGCCGCGGTCGGAAAAGAGAATCGTGACCTGGTGGATAGATTCCGGCGTCAATGAAAGGAAATCCCAGAACATGTCGGGGTCTTTGAGGTTGGTAGCCGGGTTTCTCTTTTGGGTGTGGATGAAATCAGAGAATTTCAGGGGGTCGCGGATGAAAAAGACCGGGGTGTTGTTCCCGACGAGATCGTAGTTGCCTTCTTCCGTGTAGAATTTCAGGGCGAACCCGCGGGGATCGCGCTCCGCGTCCGCCGACCCCCTCTCCCCTCCGACGGTCGAGCACCGGAGAAAGACCTCGGTGCGTTTGCCCACCTGGGATAGGAACTTGGCCCGCGTGTACTTGGTCACGTCGGCCGTGACGGCAAAATAGCCGTAGGCCCCGGCCCCCTTGGCGTGGACGACGCGCTCGGGGATCCGCTCGCGGTCAAAGTGGGACAGCTTCTCGAGAAGATGGACGTCCTGCATCAGGACGGGTCCGGGGTTGCCGGCGGTGAGAGAATTCTGGTCGTCATCCACCGGCGCGCCGAAATTGTTGGTCAGCGCTTTTTTCGGGTCACTCATTGGAACCTCCATTCCTTATTTGTTTGTATTGACTAAATAGGAATCATTCCCATTTAAGCTGCAAAAATCATCCCCTGTTTCTCTGGCACTTCCGGCAATAGCCGCAGTAATCGAAGCGGACGCAGTCCCCCCTGAATCCCGTCTTCTTTTCAACGTCTTTCAGGGCCGGTGGCAGCGGGGTTGGGAAGTCGATGATCTCACCGCATCCCCGGCAGACGAGGTTCAGGTGGTCGGAGATATCTCCCTCGTACCGGTTATCGCGGTCGGTGAATTCCAGCTCCTTGATCAAGCCCGCCCTTTTCATGACGTCAAGCGTGTGGTAAACCGTGGACAGGCTGATCTTCGGGGCTTTCTTACGGGCGCTCACCAGGACGTCCTGGGCGCTCGGATGGGACCTCGTACCGGCAATGACATCGATGATGGCCTGCCGCTGGCGGGTCAGTTTGAGACCATTCTCCCGCATTCCCGCGATGATCCGTTGCTTTATTTCCTCTGATCCCATTTTCTAATCCGGAACGATTCCTAATTTTAGCCGAAGGCCCGCGATATGTCAAGCGGAAGAATTCATGAAATTTTAACAAATTCTTGACATCAGAGTTGATTGCCGGCAAGCAAAAAACTGGAAACCTTCAGGCCCCAGGTCGTGGGATCGACGGGCTACACCTGTGACGCCAACTCCGCCAAGGCGGTCATGAAAGAGGTCAAGAAATTCGATCGCCGAATCGTGACGGCGGTGGGCGGACACCACGCGACTTTCCTCCTCTCGGGCCCGTCCTTCCCGAAGGCCTCTTTGTTCTGGTATAATGCCCGCAGTAGAAAGAGGAGCTTTCAATGAGAAAGACGCCGGCCTTCCTGGCTTTTTCCCTGATGGCCATCCTGGCCGTCATTCCCTTCGCCGGAGATTCCCCGGAAAGCGCCCGGCATTCCGACGCCTCACCGTTCCGGTGCACGTCCGTTATCGTCGGGAAAAACGCCACCGCCGACGGCTCGGTCCTCCTCGGGCACAACGAGGACTGGGGCCTCTATCTCAAGCCTCTCTCCTGGAATCCGGGAGAAAAGCATGGGCCCGGCGAGACTTTCAAGCTGAGAGACGGCCAGGCCATCCCCCAGGTCGAAGAGACCTACGCTTTTATCTGGCCGGCGGCCGAGTGCAACGGGATCAACGAAAACCAGGTGGCCCTTGTCGATGACACCGGCTCCTGCCGGAAGGAGCTGTTCCAGAACGAGCGGGGAATCGACCTCCAAGAATTCGTGACCCTGGCGCTGCAGCGTTCCCGGAGCGCCCGGGAAGCCGTCCGGCTCATGGGCGGCCTCATCGAAAAATACGGCTACCGCAGCCACAACGGACGTGACGGCGACATCTTCAGCATCGCCGACCCAAACGAAGGCTGGTGGATGGAGATCGCCATCGGCGGCATCTGGGCCGCTCAGCGGGTCCCCGACGACTCGTTCGTGGTGCTGGCGAACAGGTTTCGCCTCCAGGAGGTCGACCTCGGCGACACGTCCAGAGTCCTGTCTTCCCCGAACCTCGTCGATTACGCCAAACAGAAAGGCTGGTACGACCCGGCCCAGGGGCCTTTCAATTTCAGCCGGGCGTACGGCGCCCCCGAGGGTATCCGCTCTACCTATAACAGCCGAAGGGAATGGCGCGGGAACTGCCTTCTCGCCGGGAGGGGATTCGAAGAGGGAGAGAATCCTCTGACTGTGACCTCCTCGAGAAAGCTGAGCCCGCGAGACCTCATGGCCCTCTTCCGGGACCATTACGAGGGCACTGGGTACGACCTTACCAACCGCTATGAGAAGGGTTCGCCGCATCGTACCGCGGAGCGGACGATCTGCCGCCTGGCGACGGACGCCACAACCGTCGCCCAGCTCAGGAGTTGGCTTCCGGCGGAGGTCGGCGGGGTGCTCTGGCTTTCAGCGGGGACTCCCTGCTCCAGTGTTTACCTTCTGTTCTATCTGGGTGTCCTGGAATTCCCAAAACCATTTTCCTTTCTAAGCGAGGGCTACAGCCGGGATAATGCCTACTGGGTGTTCAATTCCCTGGAGAACCTGGTCGACCGGTACTACAACGAGAAGGCGAAGTTTGGGGAATCCGAGATGAGAGCGATCGACTATGTGGGAGAACTCTGGAAGTCTTTCGAGGACGAAGAGTTCGCCATGCAGGAAGCTGTAGAAAAGACGGCCCTCGATCTTTATAAGAAGGACAAAGCCCTCGCCCGTTCTTTCCTGACCACATATTCCAACGGGCTCGGCTTGAAGGCCTTTCATCAAGCCCAAACGCTCGCCGACACCCTCAGGACGCTGTATTACAGGTAGGGACGCGGACTCGGGTCTCGGCCGCAAATCGACAATCTACAAATCACTCGTATTTCAGGCTTTGCGCGGGGTTGGAGAGGGCCGCCCTGATGACCTGGGAGCTAACCGTGATCACGGCGATCCCCAGCGCGGCCAGGCCGCTTACCAGAAAAATCACCGCGGACATGCTCGTCCTGAAAGCGAACCCCTGGAGCCAGCGGCTCATGACCCAATATCCCATCGGCCAGGCGATCAGGTTGGCGATGATCACCCACTTGATGAAGTGACCGGTCAGGAGCCAGACGATCTGGGGCAGACGTGCCCCCAGGACCTTGCGCACGCCGATCTCTTTGGTCCTCTGCTCGGTTATAAAAGCCGCCAGTCCGAAGAGCCCGAGGCAGGATACGAAGATCGCCAGGAAGGAGAAGAGCGTGACGATCCTGCCGGCCTGGTTGTCGTTCTGGTAAAGCCCGTTGATCCGCTCGTCCATAAAGGAGAATTCAAAAGGCAGCCCGGGTGAGAGCGATTCCCAGGTCTCCCGGATAAAAGCGAGAACCTCGTAGGTCCTCTTGGAGTCGACCTTGGCAAGCAGGAAGGGTCTCCGTGTCGAGCCAATGGCCTCCGGCAGGACATAGCCCATGCTCCGGACGTCCCGATGGAGCGATTCGAAGTGGACGTTGTCCATGACCCCGATGATCGTCAGATCCTTATGCGTCCACCAGATGCGCAGTTTTTTCCCCACGGGCTCGGGAATCCCGAAGTACTCCGCGGCCTTTTTGTTGATGACGACGGCGTTGATGTCGGAGGGATATTCCCGGGAAAAGAACCGCCCTTCGGCCATCTGGATGCTCAGGACCTCGGCGAAATCATGGTCGCAGGTCAGAAAATTCATGTTCAGGGGCCGGTCGTCGGCCACCCCTTGGACGCCGATCCCCCAGTTTGGAGTGCCCAGCCCCGGGATCGACCTGACCGCCGATACGCCGGAGATGGCCGAGTGCTGCTTCAAGCGCTCTTTGTAGGCTTCGTACTGGGAGAACAGGTTGTCGGCGTTGTGAATGACGACGACGTGGTCCTTGTCGAACCCGAGCCTCTGGCTCTTGATGTAGTCGAGCTGCCGGAAGATGACCAGGGACCCGATGATGAGCAGGACGGACATGGCGAACTGGAAGACGACGAGCCCGTTGCGGAGGGCGAGGGCGCCGCGGTTTCTCCCGCCGAAGCGCGAACCCTTGAGGACTTCGGTCTGCTTGAATGAGGAGAGGAAGAAGGCGGGGTAG
>JBAQGA010000113.1:0-31065 GCA_049287565.1 Candidatus Aminicenantales bacterium | reverse complement strand
GTGGTGGGAAACGCCGAGGAACCGGACGCGACCCTCGGCCTTGAGCTCCTGCATGGCGGCATGGAAACCTTCCGTCTTGAGGACATCGATGCGCTCCGGCATGTGGAGCATCATGCAGTCGAAATAGTCCGTCTCCAGGTCCTCGAGGCCTTTCCGCGCTCGCTTGAGAAATCCTTCCCGGGTGATGTCGTCCTCGGGCAGCATCTTGGAGGTGAGGAAGATCTTCTTCCGGTCCCTTCCCTTGAGCACTCGGCCGATGAGCTTGTGAGATCCCGGATAGCTTTCGCCGGTGTCGATGTAGTTGACGCCGGCGTCCAGCATGGTGCTGAACACCCCGAAGTCCTGGATATAGCCCGTGGCCAGGTCCGAGACCTTAAAGCCGGTTCGGCCGAGGATGCGGTATTCTTTGATCTTGGGAGGAGAGGGTTCTTGTGATCGTATCGGCCGGGCCATCGAGTCCAATCGTGCGGCTTCCGCCGGGACCGCGGCGCCGGCGATCCCGATGGCGGCGCTCCTTATGAAGTTTCTGCGGCCGATCTTAGATTTTATCTTCATCTGTCCTCCAACGTCGCACTAATCCGTCATTATTCCCAATTCGGAATACGATATCAATTTCATTTTGGTTTAAGGATGACTTCGGTGGCGCCCCAGCCCCCTCCCCCAAGATCGGCGGTCTTGAAGCTGTGGACGTGACGATTCTTCTGGAGAAGGCCCTGGACGGTCCGGCGGAGGGTACCTGTTCCTTTCCCGTGGATGATCCGGACGTGGGTGATGCCGCGGCGCCGGCATTCCTCCAAATACTCGGGCACCAGGTTTTTGACTTCCTCCGCCCGGAAAGCATGGAGGTCGAGCACCCCATCGATCGGAATCTGCACCGGATCGTCAGCGCTCATGGGCACATTCTATCGGGATATAAAAATGATTTCCAGATGCGATATTGAGGATCCCATGCATTGGAGTTATGTCGGAAAAAAGAATTCAGATCGGACGCTTGGGAGAATCGATGAATATTTGGATATGGATATTGTGTCCATCCATTCCGTTTGTTAAAATCGGTGAGTGAAGAAAGTCCTCGTCCTGGATTTCGGGTCGCAATACACCCAGCTCATCGCCCGCAAGGTCCGCGAGCTCGGCGTCTATTCCGAAATTTTCCCTTTTGACACGCCTCTTGCCAGGATACAAAAAGAGAATCCCCAGGCCCTCATCCTCTCCGGCGGACCCCGCAGTGTCTACGAGAAAGGTGCCCCCCTCGTATCGGTGGAGATCTTCCGCCTGGGAATTCCGGTCCTCGGCATCTGCTACGGCGTCCAGCTCATGGCCCATCTTCTCGGCGGAAAGGTCGTGCCTTCGTCCCGGCGGGAATACGGGTTCGCCCGCCTCGATGTCCGCGACCGCAGCGGGCTCCTCAAAGGGATCAGGAACAAGGGCCAGGTCTGGATGAGCCATGGGGACCGTGTCGAAAAGGTTCCGCCCCGATTCACGATCACCGGACGGACCGCCAACACCAAGGTGGCCGTCCTCGAATCGCCGGCTCAGAGGTGTTTCGGCGTCCAATTTCATCCCGAAGTCATCCACACCCACCAGGGCAAGGCCATCCTGGCCAATTTTCTCTTCTCGTTGGCCGGGCTGGAGCCGGAATGGAGCATGAAGTCCTTCATTGAGAGGAAAATCGCCGAGATCCGGCAGTCGGTCGGCAGCGGCCGCGTGATCTGCGGGCTCAGCGGCGGCGTGGATTCGCTCGTCACCTCGCTCCTCGTCCATCGCGCCGTCGGGAACAGGCTGACCTGTATCTTTGTCGACAACGGAGTTCTCCGGAAAGGCCAGTACGAGGAGCTCCTGGAAGAGTTCCGGAAAAAACTTCATCTCCGGGTCATCGGCGTCGATGCCTCCGCGGTCTTCCTGCGCCGTCTCCGCGGTGTTGTCTCGCCCGAACGAAAGCGCAAAATCATCGGCCGGACCTTCATCGAGATCTTCGAGGCCGAGGCCCGCAAGGTCGGCCGGGCCGATTTTCTCGCCCAGGGAACGATCTACCCTGACGTCATCGAAAGCGCGCCCGTCAAAGGTCCGTCGGCGACGATCAAATCGCACCACAACGTCGGTGGGCTCCCTAAACGGCTCCGCTTCAAACTCGTCGAGCCGCTGCGCGAACTTTTCAAGGACGAGGTCCGGGCGCTGGCGTCCGAGCTCGGTGTGGACCGCGAATTCATCGCCCAGCATCCATTTCCCGGGCCGGGCCTGGCCGTCCGGATCCTGGGAGAGGTCACGCCGGAGCGCATCGCCATCCTCCGCGAGGCCGACGCGATCTTGCTCGAAGAGGTCACGCGGACCCGAATTTACCATAAGCTCTGGCAGGCTTTTGCGGTGCTCCTGCCGGTGCGCTCGGTCGGGGTCATGGGCGACCGACGGACCTATCACCAGGTGATTGTCCTGCGGCTCGTCCAGAGCGTGGACGGGATGACCGCCGACTGGTATCCGGCCGAGACGAAGACCCTCTCGCGGATATCCACTCGCATCGTCAACGAGGTCCAGGGGGTCAACCGGGTCGTCTATGACATCACCACGAAACCGCCTGCGACGATCGAATGGGAATGAGCGTCTATAGAATCTAATGGAACACTCTTTCATCCACCTGCATAATCATTCCGAGTTCAGCATCCTGGACGGCGCCCTCAAGACCGCCGGTCTGGTGGAAGCGGCCTACCAGAACAAGATGCCGGCCGTGGCCTTGACCGACCACGGCAACATCTTCGGGGCGGTGACCTTCTTCAAAGAGGCCAAGGCCCGCGACATCAAGCCCATCCTCGGCTGCGAGATCTATGTGGCGCCCCGCAGCCGTTTCGACAAGACGGGCGACAGCCGTAGCCCTCACCACTTCCATCTCCTCCTCCTGGTCAAGAACGACAAGGGGTATCGAAACCTCTGTCTCCTGCTGAGCAAGGCCTACCTCGAAGGATTCTACTACCGGCCCCGAATCGACAAGGAGCTCCTGGCCGGACATACCGAAGGGCTGATCGGGCTTTCCGGCTGCCTCAAGGGCGAGGTCTCCTACTTCCTGGAAAGAGAGAACGAGGAGGCCGCCGCAAAGGCCGCGGCCGACTATTCTTCGTATTTCGGTCAGGGGAATTTCTACATCGAGCTCCAGGACCACGGCCTCCCGCCTCAGAAATCGGTCAACCCCAAGCTCGTCCGGCTGGCCGGGAAGCTCAACCTTCCCCTCGTTGCGACAAACGACATCCACTATCTCCGTAAGGAGGATTCCGAAAGCCATGATATCCTCCTCTGCATCCAGACCAACAAGAAGCTGAGCGACCCGGACCGCATCCGCTTCGGCTCGCAGGAGTTCTATTTCAAATCGGGCGCCGAGATGGCCGAGCTTTTCAAGGAATTTCCCGAGGCCATCCAGAACACCACCCATATCGCCTCCCAGTGCCATTTTGATTTCCCCTCGGGCAGCCACTTCCTGCCCCAGTTCAAGGCTCCGGGCGAGATTCCGCTCGATGAGTACCTGGCCTTTGTGGCCCGGGAAGGATTCAAAATGCGGCGGGAGGAGCTCCAGCCCAAATGGGAGAAAGGCGAGCTCATTCATCCCCGCGAGGACTATGAGGACCGGCTGGCGCGCGAGCTTGAGCTCGTCAAGCAGATGGGCTTCGAGGGCTATTTCCTGACCGTCTGGGACCTCATCCAGACCGCTAAGTTCCGGGGGATCCCGGTCGGCCCGGGACGGGGTTCGGCCGCCGGCAGCTGTCTGGCCTACTGCCTCGGTATCACCGAGGTCGACCCGCTTGAGTACGACCTCCTGTTCGAACGGTTCCTCAACCCCGAGCGCATCAGCCTGCCCGACATCGACATCGATTTCTGCGGCCGGCGCCGCGGCGAAATCATCGAATATGTGACCAACAAATATGGACGGGAAAACGTCTCCCAGATCATCACCTTCGGGACGATGGCCGCCCGGGCCGCCATCCGGGACGTCGGCCGCGTGCTCGAAGTGCCCTTACCGGAAGTCGACCGGATCGCCAAGATGATTCCCCCGACCGGCCCGGACTCGACCATCGACGGCGCCCTGGAAAAGATCTCCTCGCTCCGGGAGCTGCGCGACAAAAACGCCAAGATCGCTCATCTTCTGGCCGTCGCCCGGAACCTCGAAGGCCAGGTCCGCCATCCCTCCATCCACGCGGCCGGGATCGTCATCACCCCCCGGCCGCTTATCGAGTTCATGCCCCTTTACCAGTCGGTCAAGGGCGAGATCACCAGCCAGTTCGCCATGGGGGACATCGAGGCCATCGGCCTGCTCAAGATGGACCTGCTGGGCCTGCGCAACCTGACGGTCATCCAGGACACCATCGAGCTCGTCGCCAAGAACCTGGGTGAGAAGGTGGATATCAAGACGATCCCCCTGGACGACCCGGTCACGTTCGCTCTTTTCCAGGCGGGCAGCACCGACGGCGTCTTCCAGTTCGAAAGCTCGGGGATGAAGGATCTGCTGCGCAACTACAAGCCGGAGATGTTCCGCGACCTCATCGCCCTCAACGCCCTCTACCGCCCGGGTCCGCTCAACAGCGGCATGACGGCCGAGTTCGTCAAGCGGAAGAACCACCCCGACCAGATCTCCTACGAGCTCCCCGAGCTCGAGCCCATTCTCAAGGAGACGCGCGGGATCATCGTCTATCAAGAACAAGTCATGAAGATCGCCACCGAACTGGCCGGGTTCACGCTGGCCGAAGCCGACATCCTGCGCAAGGCCATGGGCAAGAAAGTCAGCAGCATGATGAAGGCGCAGAAGCAGAGGTTTGTCCAAGGCGCCAAAAAAAGGGGCATCAGTTCGTCCCAGGCGAACAAAATATTCGAGCAGATCAAGCATTTCGCCGAATACGGATTTAACAAGTCGCACAGCGCGGCCTATGCCTACCTCGCCTACGAGACCGCCTACCTCAAAGCCCATTATCCGGCCCATTTTATGGCCGCCCTCCTGACCTCCGAGGCCGAGCGGGGAGCGACCAGCCAGGTCATCAAGTACATCAACGAATGCCAGAACATGGGCATCCGGGTCCTGCCGCCCGACGTCAACGAGAGCGATTTCAGCTTCACGGTGAAGAACGGCGAGGTCCGGTTCGGGCTGGCGGCCATCAAGAACGTCGGCGAGACGGCGGCCCGCGAGGTTTTGCGGGAGAGGGAGAAGCGGGGCCGGTTCAATTCGCCCTTCGAGATCGTGGCCGGGACCGACGCCCGGACGGTCAACAAGAAGGTGCTGGAGAGCCTGATCAAGGCGGGGGCCGTCGACTCGCTCGGTTGGCGGCGCTCCCAGTCGTTCCATCTTATCGACACCCTGATCGACTACGGCCACGGACTGCAGAAGATGAGACAAACCCCGCAGAGCCTTCTCTTCGGAGGGAGCCAACTCGCGCCCCCGGATATCCCGGATGAAGTCAAAGAGATGCGGGAGTGGGACGAGTCTCTGTTCCTCTCCTACGAGAAGGACGCGCTGGGCTTCTATATCACCGGCCATCCCCTGGCCCAGTTCGAGAAGCGGCTCAGGAAGCTGACCTCCCATTCCATCAACCAGCTCGACGAGGAGAAGGACTTCAACAGCGAGATCCGGGTCGCCGGGATCATCAGCGCCATCCGTTTCGTCAAGACCCGGAAGGACGAGCGCATGGCCACCTTCATCCTTGAGGACCTGAGCGGGCGAATCGACGTCGTGGCCTTCCCCGACAGCTTCAAGAGGTTCTCCGAACACCTGCGGGAAGGAAACCTGGTCTGGGTCAAGGGGCGGTTCATGGGGGAGGGTGAGAATCGCCGCATCAGCCTGAACGAAGTCATGCCGCTCGGCGATGCCTTCCAGAAACAGGCCAAGAAGGTCATCCTCCGGATCTTCCTCCCCGGTCTGGAGGAATCGGTCATCATCGAGCTCAAGGAGCTGCTCGAAAAGAGCCCCGGCGAATGCCCCGTATTTTTCGAGCTGGAAACCCCCCATTCCTACCGGGTCCTCGCCCAATCCATCGAAGTCCAGGCTGTCTCTCCCTCGGAAGAACTCACCCGCGGCGTCGAGCAGCTCCTGGGGGAGAACTCCGTCTTCATCGAGTATTAGCCCACGTTGACAGATTCCGGGGAATAAAGATAATGAAAGACGGTTCTTCTGAATTCGCTATGCCGTACAAAGTGATCCTGGCCGATACCAGCCCGTCCGTCCAGAGAATCGTGCAGATGGCCTTTCCGCAACCGGAATTCAAGATCCAGGTCATCGAGGACGGGCTTCAAGTGATCGAAATCCTCGGGCGGATCGACCCGGATGCCGTCCTTCTCAGTCCGACTCTTCCTTCCCGGGACGGTTACGAAGTCGGACGTTATCTTCGGAGCCGGGAGGAGTTCAGAAAAGTGGGCCTCATCCTGCTCAAGAACGCTTTTGAGCCGCTGGATGGGGAGAGAATCAATGAGCTCGATTTCGACGCGATCGTCCAGAAGCCCTTCGATTCCGAACGGCTGGTCCGGCTTGTGCGGGAGACGGTCGATCGCAAGAAGATCCCGCCCTCCTTTCCCGAGGAGTCGCTGATCGAGGAGATTCCATCGGCCGGCGAGCTCCCTTTGTTCGAGGAAGAAGAATTCATCCCGCCCCCTCCATCGTCCCGGTCCGGTGAGGACCTCGAGGATAGGATCAGAATCTTGCTTCGGGAAGAGATCCTGGCGGTCGAGCGGGAGCTCGAAAAACGGCTGAAGGCGTCTCTCCGCGCAGACTTCAAGGAATGGATCGACAAAGAAAGGAAGTAGACGCCGTCCGGGCGGCCGGCAGCCGGGCTTCCATGACCATCGGAGCGATCATCCACTGTTTTTCGAGTTGTCCCTCGACCAACGATCTGGCCAAGCGTCTGGCCCGGGAGGGCTCGGCCGAAGGAACGGTGGTCGTCGCCGAAGAGCAGACAGAAGGGAGAGGGACCAAGGGGCGGAGCTGGCATTCTCCCCCCGGGCAGGGTCTTTACGCTTCGGTCATCTTGCGGCCGCGCCGCACGGACCTGTCGCTTCTCCCGCTGGCCGCCGGCGTCGGCTGTGTCGAGGCGATCCGGGAAGCCACGGGTCTGGAGACCGCGCTGGAGTGGCCGAACGACATCATCTGGGAGGGCCGGAAGCTCGGCGGCATCCTCTGTGAAACTGACTTCCTGGGAAATGCGCTCAGCCATTCGATCCTGGGCATCGGGTTGAACATCGGCCAAAAAAGAGAAAAATTCCCCCCTTCTCTCCGGTCGACGGCGACTTCGCTCCGGCTCGCCCTGGGGCGAGAGGTCGACAGGTCGAAGCTCGAGACCGCGCTCTGGCCGGGACTGGATCGCTGGTACGCGGCCTTCACCCGGGGCCGCCGAGAGGAAATCGTCCGGGCGTATGAATCAAAGCTGGTATTCCCGATCGGAACCGCCGTCGAAGTCCGGAAGGAAGGAGAAACGCTCCCGGGTATCTTCCGCGGGATCGATCTCCGGGCGAGGCTGAGACTGGAGAAGGACAGGAAGATCCGGACGCTGTCTCCAGCAGAAATCGTGGCGATCGATTATAATAGATGAGCGCCCCGGCAAAGGAGAGACGAACCATGCTTCTGGCCATAGACATCGGGAATACGACCATCGCCATGGGCGTCTTCGAAGGAAAGAAGCTGCTCAGAAATTGGAGCGTCCGGTCGGAACGGGAGAAGACCGCCGATGAGTACAGTATCATGCTGTTTGAGCTGTTGCGCTCGGCCGCCATCAACCCAACGGCCATAAGAGGGATCATCATCTCCAGCGTCGTGCCGCCGCTGACGCCGGCCTTTCAGGTTCTGAGCCAGAATCTGTTCGGACTGAAGGCTCTCATCGTCGGGCCCGGCCTGCGGACCGGCATGCCCATCCTTTACGAGAATCCCGGTGAGGTCGGGGCGGACCGGGTGGTCGCTTCGATCGGCGCCTTCGAAAGATATGGCGGGCCCTGTATCGTCGTTGATTTCGGCACGGCCACGACCTTTGACGCCGTCACGGCCAAGGGCGAGTATCTGGGGGGAGCGATCGCTCCTGGGATCCAAATCTCAGCCGAGGCCCTCTACCTGCGCACCGCCAAGCTGCCGCGGATCGAGGTCGCCAAACCGAAGAAAGCCATAGGCAAGACCACGGTCGCCAGCATGCAGTCGGGGATCTATTTCGGCTACATCGGCCTGGTCAACACCATCATTGCCGAGATCACGAGGGAACTCGGGGCGGAACCGCAGATTATCGTGACCGGAGGATTTGCCACCGAGCTCGGCCCGGAGATCAGAGTTCCTCACTATCATGAACCGCACCTGGTTCTGGAAGGGCTGAGGATCGTCTTCGAGCGGAACCGGGAGGAGAAGCCGGCCGTCTGAAGACGGAAAGACGGACGAAGCGAGAACGTCCATGTCCCGCAAAGAAAAGCAGAGCTTCTATTATCAACAGATCGCCCAGGCCTTTTTCTCCCGCCGGGGAGCGCCGTATGTCCTTTCCTCCCGGGATATGGTGACGATCTCTTCTTGGGAAGAGACGGGGATTCCGTTGCGGGTCGTCCTGGAGGGGATCGAGCGGGCCTTCGAGAGACCCCGCCCGCGGCCGGCCCGGGGACGGAAGATGTCCTCGCTGTCTTTTTGCCAGCCCGAGGTCATGAAGGCCTATAACGAATTCAGGGACCGGAAGGTCGGCCGGGACAGGAAAGAACGCTCGCGGGAAGAAAAAAGAAAGAAGATCCAGCTTGAACTCCAGAAATTTCTCGAGTCCCTGCCGCCCGAAGTGGAATTTCTCCGGGAAGCCTATCGGGAGGCCCTGGCCGCGCTTTCCCGGAAAAATGTGGTTGAGGATACGCTCGAGCGTTGGGACGAGAAAATCGAGAAGCTTATCCTCCGGCAGGCCGAGGCTGACGACCGGGGAGAGATGGAGAAGCGCATCCGGGCGGATTTTCCCGGCCGTCCCGCAGCGGAACTCGACGAGATCTGCCGGCTCCGGCTCATCAAGCGATGGCGCGAGAAATACCGGATCCCCTATCTGGGTTTTTTCTATTATTGAGACGATGGAAGACACCGTCCTGGCCGCGCTCAGACAGAAAAAACAAGGCCTGTCCTTCCATCAACTGGCCGGACTCCTCCACCTCCGGGGCCGCTCTCAAACCAAGCTCCGGGCGGCGCTCAAGAATCTTCTGGAACGGGGCCGGATTTATAAGAAGAAAGACAGCTACGTTCTGTTCCCGGATAAGACCGTGGTCAGCGGGGAGTTCCTTTCTTCCGGGCGGGGATTCGGGTTCGTCCGGCCGGAGGGCGGCGACCGCGAAGACGTTTTCGTCCCGGCCCGCTATTCCCTGGGAGCCGTCGACGGCGACCGCGTCGAGATCATGGTCAAAGAACGCGGAAAGAAAGGGAAACCCGAGGGCCAGGTCGTCCGCCTGTTGAAAAAAGGCCGGCAGACACTGCTCGGGATTTTCCGGGAGCGCTTCGGCCGGCCGTACCTCGTGCCTTTTGATTCTCCGGCGGAAGAGGTCCCGCTGTCCTCGACCGGCTCATTCAAGCTCTCTCCGGGAGTCATCATCGAGGTCGACCGGGACAGCCTGGCCGTCCGGGAGGTCTTGGGAATGCCCGACGATCCCGGTGTCGATAGCCGGGTCATGATCAAGCGGTTCGGACTGGAAGCGGATTTCTCGCCCCGGGCCGCCGCCGAAGTCCGCGCAACCCGCCGCCGGATCTCGGTCCAGGACAAAGAAGGACGGGTCGATTACCGGGACTGGGTCACGGTGACGATCGACGGCGAGACGGCCCAGGACTTCGACGATGCCGTCAGCATCAGGAAGTCGCTCTCGGGGCATTATCAGCTCGGTGTTCACATCGCCGACGTCTCCCATTATGTCCGGCCGGGGTCGGCCTTGGACGGGGACGCCCGCCGCCGGGCGACGAGCGTCTATTTCCCCGGACTCACTCTGCCCATGCTCCCGGAGGAGCTCTCCAACGACCTCTGCAGCCTGCGGCCGCGGAAGACGCGGCTGACCGTGACCGCACTCCTCGAGATCGACGGGAAGGGCCGGATGGTGAAGGCCGATTTCCATCCTTCGTTCATCAGGACGGTCGAACGGATGACCTATACATCGGTGTTCAAGATCTTCCAGGGAGATAAGGCGGAGCGACGCCGATACAAAGCTCTCGTCCCCGAATTCCTGTTGATGCGCGAGCTGGCCTCGATCCTCCGGGCCCGGAGAGAGGAACAGGGCAGTTTGAATTTCGACCTCCTCGAGCCCGAGCTCGTTTACCAAGAGGGCCGGCTTCAGAGCGTCGCCGCCTTCGAGGCGAACGAGGCCCACCATCTCATCGAGGAGTTCATGGTGGCCGCCAACGAGGCCGTAGCCGGGTACCTCAGCCGGGCCGTGAGGCCGTCCCTCTACCGGGTCCACCCTTCACCGGGCCGGGCCGATCTCGAGGAACTGAGGGATTTGCTCGATCATTTCGGGCTGGTGCTTCCCAAGCCCGAGAAAACGACTTCCAGAGACCTGCAGAGGATCTTGAAACAGGTGGAAGGAAAGCCCGAGGAGAAGATCATCCAGCAGCATGTCCTAAGGGCCCTGCGGCTGGCCGTCTATTCGGCCGAGAACAGCGGCCATTACGGCCTGGCCAAGGAAGATTACACCCATTTCACCTCTCCGATCCGTCGGTATCCCGACCTCATTGTCCACCGCGCCCTTAAAGCCGAGCTGCGGGGTGAAAAGGAGAAACTCGTCGGTCTGCCGGAGCTCGCTCTCCACTGCTCCGAGCGCGAGAGGAAAGCCGACGAGGCGGAGAAAGAGCTGGTAGGATGGCGGATCTTTCGTTTTCTGAAGGGGAAGCTCGGCGAGGAATTCCGCGGCCTCATCGTGGACATCAACAAGGCCGGAGTGATCGTCGAGCTCGAGGATTTTTTCGTCCACGGTCTCATCCCTTTTGCCGATCTCGGAGGAGACTACTTCTACCGGAGGTCGAAGCAGTTGCTCGTCGGCCGGCGTTCGGGGAGGCGGTTCACCATCGGCCAGCGGGTCGCCGTCATCCTGGCTGCGGTCGACCCCCAGCTTCGCCGGATGACCCTGGTCCTGACCAGGGAAGGGAGGGGAGAAGCGTCATGAGGACACAGCATGTCGAGGCGCTGCTGGTTCTGGATAGTCCAGGGGAGCCGCTCTCGAACCAGGTCATGCTTCTTCTCCGGGACCAAAAAGTGGCCGCTTCGATCCGAGTCTACGGTCCCGGGCCGGAGCCCGTGCCCGGCCGGCTCTTTATTGGGGCGACCGCGCTCCGCCCTCTGATGCTCAAGTGGAGAGATACGCTGACTGTCCAGGATCCTCAACACAAGACGCGGATCGGCCGGGGGACGGTCCTCAACCCGGGCTTCACAGAAGAAGGGAAGCCGAAGAAGGAGGTCGATTGGGATTTTCTTCTGGCCCTTTCCGGGGGCGAGGAGGATATGCTCGAGGCTCTCTGCCGGGAGAAAGGGATCCGGGGCCTCCATGAGCGGGAGATCCATGAATTCTGCGACCTGAGCGAGGAGAGTCTCCAGAGCATGGGAGAAAAACTGGAGAGAGAAGGGAAGATCAAGATCCTGGCTTTTTCACCCCTCTTCCTGATCTCGGCCCAGAGTTTTGACCATCTCGGCGAGAAAGTGCTCGCCTACCTGGAAAAATTCCACGAAAAACATCCTGCCCAGAAGGGTGTCCTTCTAGAAAAGGCCATAAAGAGGTTCGGCGTTTCCGAGAAGATCCTTCTCCTGGTTGTCAGGACGCTGGAAAAAGCCGGGAAGGCGAGGCAGGCCGGGACTCGGCTGATGCTTTCTTCTCATCAGGCAGCCCTCTCCGTCCAGGAGGAGAAGATCCTCCAGCAGCTCGAGGAAATGTGTTACCGGGGCGAATTCCAGTCCGTCTCGCTGGGCGAGATCCGTCGCCGCTTCCGGATCTCTCAGGAGCGGCTGGAAAGACTGCTCTCTCTTCTGACAGAACGAAAAAAGGTCGTTCAAGGGCCGGACGGTCTGTTCATCCATTCTCGCTGGCTGGATGAGGTCATCGCCCAGGTGAGATCCTCGGGGAAGAAGGAGCTGACGGTGGCCGATTTCAAGAAACTGATCGGCCTGAGCCGGAAGTACGCCATCCCGCTGCTCGAGCTTCTCGACCAGATGAAAGTCACCCGGCGCCGCGGTGCCTGGCGCGAGATCTTATAGAGAAAGGCCGCTCTATTCCCTCAGTCTCTGCCGTGGCATTTCTTAAACTTCAGCCCGCTGCCGCACGGACAAGGGGCGTTGCGCCCGATTTTTTCCTTTTTTGGATAGGGTCGGGCTTCTTCTTCTGCCAGGATTTTCATAATCCCGTCGGCAGATTGGCCCTGGCGCAGCAAGTCCGCCATGATCCGCATGGGCCGATCGACGTGCTTGAAAAAAGCCTTGAGCCCCCTGCACAGCCAGTTCAGCCCCGGCTCGCCGTCCGGTGTCGTCAGCAGCCGGTTCTTCGGGCATTCGCCGTAACAGGTGAAAAGGAATTCGCACTCGCGGCAGCAGCGCGGAAGGGTCGCGGACTTGTCTTGGCCGAAGTGACGCTGTTTTTCCGAGGAGACAAGCTCCGAGATCGGCCTCTCGCCGATATTCCCCAACAAGTATTGCGGCTCGACATAATGGTCACACGAATAGAGATCGCCGGTGTGCTCGAGAGCGACGCTCTCACCGCAGGTCGGGCGTAGGACGCAGACGGTCGAAGCGCCCTGGAGATAGGATGCCAGGACGGCGTCAAAAAAGGTCACGAACATCCGGCCGACATCCCGGCGCACCCATTCGTCGAAGATGGCGATCAGAAAACGGCCGTACTGTTCGGGGTCGACCGTCCGGTCGGTCACTTTGGTGCCTTCCTGATAACCGGTCTCGTTGTCCCGCTCGACGATCGGGATAAGCTGGACATAGCGCGCTCCCAGCTCGTCACGGAAAAAGCGATACACCTCGAGGGGCTGTCGGCTGTTGGCGGCGTTGACCGTGCAGAGGATGTTGAATTCGACGGCCTGCTTCTGCATCAGCGGGGCGGCCCGGACGACCCTGTCGAACACGGATTTCCCGCCCTTGTCATGGCGGTAAACGTCGTGGAGAGGACGGGGCCCGTCGAGGCTGAGCCCGACGAGAAATTGGTTGTCGTGGAGAAAGCGGCACCACTCCTCATCGAGCAGAACGCCGTTTGTCTGCAGGGTGTTCTCGATGCGCAGGCCGGGCCGGGCATGCTTTTTTTCCATTTCGACCGACCGCTTGAAGAAATCGAGGCCCATCAGAGTCGGCTCGCCTCCCTGCCAGGAGATCGTCACCTGCGGAACCCGATGGCCTGCGATCGTCTGGCGGATGTAGGTCTCCATCAGATCGTCGGACATCCGGAAGGTGCTATTGGGGTAGAGCCTATCTTTCTTCAGGAAAAAGCAGTAGTCGCATTCGAGGTTGCACTTGGCGCCCGTCGGCTTCGCCATCACGTGAAAAGCCGCCGGGCCACGCCTCCGGAATTCGTTCATCGATCGATCATCCTTGGACGGAAGATTAAGATAGTGCTCCGAGTCTGCCGTGTCAATTGGATCGGCGCAGGAGACCGCCCTCGGTCCCCGCACCCCGGGGAACCAGTCCTGTCGGTCGGCGAAGGTGATTCCCATTTGGTCCCGGGTTGGTGTAATATCTTCTTGAATCCAGTGGGAAGGAGTTTGTGATGTTTCAAAGAATCGTCGCGGCTTTTCTGTTTTGCGGATTCATCCTCTCCCCCGCCTTCCCGGCGGCCGTGGACGAGGGGATGTATCCGATCAGCGAGATCATGAAGCTCGACCTCCTGTCGAAAGGCTTGGAGATCGACCCGGCCGAGATCTATTCGACCGACAAGAGCCTGATCTTCGCCATCGTCAGCGTTGGGGCGACGGGCTCGTTCGTTTCGCCGGACGGTCTGTTCGTGACCAACCATCACGTCGCCTTCGGCGCCGTCCAGGCAGCGAGCACTAAAGAGAACGATTACATCCGGAACGGATTTCTCGCCCGGACGAAAGCGCAGGAGATCCAGGCCAAGGGAATGACGGCCCGCATCACCGAATCCTTCCGGGATGTCTCGGCCGAGGTATTGAGCGCCGTGAAGCCGGACATGGACTATGCGGTCCGGACCAAGGCCATCGAAAGACGGATCAAGGAGATCGTCGCCAGAGCCGAGAAGGCCCAGCCCGGAAAGCGCGCCGAGGTCGCCGAGATGTTCACTGGAAAGACATATATCCTATTTGTTTACACGTATTTAAAAGATATCCGCCTCGTTTATGTCCCGCCCCGGTCGATCGGCGAATTCGGCGGCGAAGAAGACAATTGGATGTGGCCGCGCCACACCGGAGATTTTTCGTTCCTGCGGGCTTATGTCGCCCCGGACGGTTCTCCCGCCGATTACGCTTCCCAGAACGTTCCCTTCAGGCCAAAGCGGCATCTCCGGATCGCGGCGCGCGGCGTCGACGAGGGCGATTTTGTCTTTCTCCTGGGTTATCCCGGAAGGACCTACCGGCACAGCGCCGCCAGTTTTTTGGCCTACGAGGAAGAGGTCCGGATGCCTTATGTCGTCGATTGGTATGCCTGGCAGATCGACCTCATGGAGAAGATGGGTGCCGAGGACCGCGGGGTGGCGCTCCTCCATGCATCGCGCATCAAGGGCTTGGCCAACACCATGAAGAACTACCGCGGTAAACTCAAGGGGATGAAGCGGCTCGGGCTGGTGGAGCGAAGGCGCGAGGAAGAGAAAGCGCTCCAGCAGTTCATCGAAGCGGACCCGAAGCGGCGGGAGAGGTACGGCACGATCCTGGCCGATATCGCCGCGGTGTATGAAGAAAATCGCCAGACCTTCGACTACGAGATGGTCCTGGGATACCTCCGCGGCTCCGTGAACCTGCTTGGGATCGCTTCCTCGGTCCATGAGGCGGCGATCGAGCGCCGGAAACCGGACCTTGAGCGCGAGTCGGCCTACATGGACCGGAATTTCCCCCGCTCCAAGCAACGCCTCCTGCTCGGCCTCCGCAACTATTATGAACCCACCGACAAGGCCGTCTTCCGGGATCTCATCCTGAGGGCTGCCAAACTCCAGGCCCCAAGCGGGATCAAACCGATCGACGAGGCCCTGGGAGGGGATTTCAGCGAGAAGGCGATCGGCGAGTATCTGGAGAGGATTTACGCCGGCACCAAGATGAGCGATTCGCAGTTTGTTGAGGGGCTGTTGGAGATGACTCCCGAAGAGCTGGCCAAGGTGCAGGATCCGTTCCTCGACCTGGCCCGGGCTCTCTATCCGGCCGTTCGGGAGCTCAGGGAGAAGCAAAGGGCCCGCCGCGGCGCCCTCGACCCGCTTTATGCCCGGCTGAACGACGTGAAAGAGCTCTTCCTGGGCAAAAATTTCATCCCCGACGCCAACAGCACGCTGCGATTGACCTACGGCCGGATCAAGGGGTATGAGCCCGTCGACGCCGTTTATTACTCGCCGATCACGACGCTGAGTGGGGTCCTGGAAAAGACGACGGGGCGGGAGCCCTTCGACACTCCGCCCGCACTTGCCGATCTGTTCAAGAAGCGCGACTTCGGAGCTTTCGAACACCCCCGGCTCCACGATGTCCCCGTCTGCATGCTCTATGACACCGACACGACAGGCGGGAATTCGGGGAGCCCGGTGCTCAATGCCCGCGGCGAGCTGGCGGGGGTTAATTTCGACCGCACCTACGAGGCCACGATCAACGATTACGCCTGGAGCGAGGAATACAGCCGCTCGATCGCCGTGGACATCCGCTATGTCCTCTGGGTGACCCAGAAATTCGGCCGGGCGGATTTTCTGCTCAAAGAATTGGGCCTGTGAGATTCACCTGATCAGGTGGAATTTCGTCTGGCGGCCGTCCAGATAATACACGCCCTTCGGAGTGAAGACCACGTCCTGCTCAAGGGGCAGGCGGAATTCCATTCCTTCGCCCCACTCCGGCGCGGGCGCCGTAATGCTCAGCTCGACGGTGAAGCAGCTGTTGGGAACGAGCCTGACATCCCCCCGGCCCGGGTTATTGACCTGCTCCCAGGGGAGGCCGATGAGGGGGCCCGGCTCGTGGAGGAAGTAGCCGAGCGAGTGGGAATAGATCCGCGGCTTGGGGATTCCGACCTCGACGGCCTTCTTAAGCATGTTGGCCAGCATCTCGTTTCCGGTGAGGCCAGCTTTGAATTCGCCGCAGAAAACGTCCTGGAGCCGGTTGGCCTCGGCCATCATCTTCCTAAATGTCTCGGGAGCATCGGTCTCGTCGAGCCTGAGCACATAGGCCATCTCCTGGGTATCGGAATTGTAGCGCATGTACTTAATGCCGACGTCGCAGTGGAGGAGGTCGCCGGGCCGGATGACCTTGTCGTCCTTGCCGTAGCGCTCGATCTCCTTGGGATGGCGGCCGCGGATGGAAACGAAGGGCATGAAGGCGAGATCCAGCCCGAGGTCGGCCACCCGCTGCCAGTAATAGTGGCGGAGGTCGTCGGTCGTTGTCTGACCCGGAGTGGCGACCTTGTTCGAGAACATCTCGGCGATGATCGAGTGAGAGATGGCGGCCGCCCGCTCCATGAGGTCGATCTCCTCGTCCAACAGGGTCTCGGCCCAGAGCGTCGCCAGCGGCTCGGCCGACTGGAGGCGGGAGGCGTATTTGGGGCCGATTGCCTCGACCAGCCTTTTCTTGAGGACCACGGTCAGGCCGCCTGCCACCCACTGGACTTCGCCCTCGTTGATGCCGATCCTCTTGGGGTCGCGCTCGCGGACGATCCGCCCGAGGCAGTCCCACTGGCTTTCTTTCTTCTGAGTGTCCCAGGCGGCGGCGTCCCAGACGTTCTCGAAGAGACCCTGGGTGTTCGTGCGGGAGACGTTGAGGCGCTCGGCGCCTTTTTCGGGGCCGCGGTCGAAAAGAACGAGGATCTGGGTGATCGGATTCCAGTTTTCGTAGGGCATCATGGTCACGAAGATGGGGTCGAGGTTGTCCTCGTTACAGGTGATGATCCACATGTCGAATCCGGTCTCGCGCATCATCTTGGGAAGAAGCCGGTCGAGCCGCTTCTGAGTAATCTCGAGGGTGAGATCGACCCGCTCCCGGATGCTCAGGACGGAGGGGGAGCCCGGTGTTGTCTGGGCAGGTGCCGGGATGGATGAGATCATTATGGCAAAGGCCAGGATCAAAAAGATACATCTTTTTTTCATGAGCGCGCTCCTTTTTATTGTTTACCCGCTTTCATATCATTCCAAGGGAACGGCTGTCAATTGTCAGCCTTATTTCTTTCAGCATTGAAGTTAGCAATACGACGACAAGCGGAAACATCTATTATGATGGGCGCGCCCAATGGAATCACCTAAACGGAGATACTTGAGCAGCCAGCCACGCATTGACTTTCGTCCGGCCTTATTTCTATAATAACGATAACTTCTATAAGTTTAGTAAGATCAGAGGAGAAGGCGATGAGAAAGACAATCGGTGTCGTAGTGGTTCTGGCTTTGAGCTGCATTCTGGTTTCGGCCCAGCAGGCCCAGCAGAAAGCGGTCAGCTTCAAGAAGCTGCAGGAGTTCCTGCCCAAGATCGAACTCTCAGATTTCACCAGGGGAAAGCCCACCGGAGAAACCAGCTCCATGATGGGCATGTCAACCTCGGAGGCCACGGTGATGTATGAAGGAAAAAGCGGCGGAGACGAAACTCCCTCGATCGAGGTCAAGATCTCGGACTTGGCCGGGATCCCCTATGCCCAGATGGGGCTGTCGATGTTCGGCGGCCAGGAATTCGAGAACGAAACCGAGAGTGGCTACGAGAAGAGCGTCAAGATCCAGGGATTTCCAGGGACTGAACGGGTCGAGACCACAGAGGATTCCAAAGAGGCCCACCTCCAGCTCCTCGTCGGAAACCGCTTCATGGTCGAGTTCGACGCCAGCGGGACGAGTGATGTGACCCTGCTCAGAAAATTGGTCGATTCCATGAACCTGGGCGAGTTGGCCAAGGTCACCGCCCAATAAAACGTCCTCCTAGCCGGCCGCGCGGCCGGGGCAAAGAAATATCCGGCTTGAAGAAAGCCCTCTTGGATTTTCTCACCTCCGGAATGCCGAGTTCCACTCGGCTCGATCAGCTGTTAGCAGTGCCAAATTTCTTGAACGAGCGACGTTTCCGTAATAATATGGCGGGAAAATAAGTTGAGGTTATTGACGTTTTGGAGGAAGAAATGAGATCTCCTTGGGCGAAATGGCTCATCGTCGGATTCGCGGTCGCTCTGTCCTTCGCGGTTGGGCAACCTGGGGAACGTACGAGCGCTCAAGCTCCCACAGCGGTCTCACATGACGAGGCGGTGAAATGGGCCGACCAGACGCTGGCCGGGCTGTCACTCGAGAAAAAGATCGGCCAGATGATTTGCGCCGACATCGCCGGCGCTTATATCACAGACAGCGATCCCCGGCTTGAGAGGTGGGTGCGGCTGGCCCGCGACCAGAGCTTGGGCATGTTCGTCCTCTACGGCGGCACCCCGCGCGACGTCGCCCATCTCCTCAACCGCCTCCAGAAGGAAGCCGCGCTCCCGATCCTGATGGCGGCGGACTTCGAAGGCGGGCCCGGCCAGCAGGTCGCCGGCGCCAGCGAGTTTCCGGCCAACATGGCCTTTGCCGCGGCCAGGAATTCCGCGCTTTCAAGCTGGCCGTCGACGCCGGCGTCACCTTCATCAGCCGGGTCATCTCCGCCAAGCCCAAGGCCGTTATCGCCATGTCCTACGGCAACCCTCACCTCATCCGCAAGCTCGAGAACGTGCCGGCCTTCCTCGTCGGCTACGGCGAGCGCGGCTGGTTCGGCAACCAGGCCGTCTATTTCGATTCCTTCATCAAACTTCTCAAGGGCGAGATCAAACCGAAAGGTAAACTGCCTGTTCTGGTGAGCGGGGAGTATCCGATCGGCAGCGGTTTGAGCTATTGACTTGGATTATTTGTTTCCAGTCCCGTCCCTAATCGATCCGCCAAATCCTTTGCTGTTTATCTTTCCGGATTGCGGCGGAAATACCTTGGAGCCGAACGATGATCCGGATTTTTTCTTCGAACGGGAGCCGAGCCAACGCCCGGCGGCGTTTGTCTTTCGCTCTGAATATCGCTCCGGCTATTCGGTCGTGCATACCTTTAGGCCGTAATTTTCCGGTATTTGTCGCGGAGTCCATATTTCTTTATCAAACCTGTTAACATTTTTGAGTCGAGCTTGGCTTGGCTCAATATTTGAACCGCCCTTTCTCTATCTTTAGGCCGGTTGGTCTGGAGGGCGATGGCCACGAGATATTCGGGCCTGAGGATTCTGGTCCTGACTTTCTTATACATCGACTCAACGGCCTTTTCGACCGCCTCTTTGACCAGCTCATTATAAACGGGAATGAACTGGACCGGGATCCCCTCGATGATGACAAGTTCCTTGTCCAACGAGTATCCTCTCTTTTTCAACTCCTTGTAGATGGGAGAGAGCACGTCAAGCCCTTCTGTTATCGGGATGAAAAAGATGTCGAGGTCGTAGGTCAGGATCGGTTCGATGTAGTAGGTCGCGGCTATGCCGCCGCCGATGGCATAGGCTTGGATCAGCCCCGACTTGTGGAGGTCCCGAATGACCTTGAGCGCTTTGTCCATCTAGGCTCCTGCCCGGAGAGTCGTCAAGACCAGCTGCTTCAAGCAGGGGAAGCAATGGCGGCAGTCACTCAAAGGACAACTCCAAACCCATCCTCAAGCGTCTCTTTTTGACCATTATTTTCATGATGAATGGCCTGCCAGATTTCTTTCTATCATTATAACGGGAAACGAGGCTGGTGTCATCGCCTGAATTGGCGCTCGCGATTCCATTCTGGATCAGGGGTTTTTGCCCGGCGATTGAAGGGCGTCCAAGCGCTTCTTAGCGTCGGGGAGTTCCGGATGCGTGGCGTCGGCATCCTTCCAACCCTCAAGAAACTTTTCGTACTCGGCGGCCGCCTTGGCCGTCGCGCCCTTTTCCTCATAAATCCGGCCGAGCCGGTAATGATACAGCGGATGAATGAGATAACGGACCTGACTGTTGAGGTCGATCGTGGTCAGCCGCACATATTCGGAGATAGCCTTGTCGAGATCTCCCTTTTTCCAGTAAGCCCTGGCCAGGATGTCCTTGATGAACTGTTCACTCAAGGTCGAAAACTCGGCCAGGCTCTGATCCCACCGGCCGAGAAAATAATCATAGTAGGCCCTCAGTCAGAGCCCCTCCGCCTTTTCGAAAAGTGTAGGCGCCCTGGCAAAAAACTCCTCCAACCAATGTAAGGTTCGCCCTGATGAAATGCCCCACAGGATATCTCCTCCATTCATCCGGCGATGAGGTCTTACCGGGACATCGCATAAATGTCCCGGATGATCTTGCCCAGGCTGACGAAGACGACAAAAAACTCAAGCCTTCCCAGGAACATGCCGATAATTTCGGCCCAGAGAACCCCGGGCGGCGCAGTGGCCGAAGTGATACCAATCGAAAGTCCAACGGTGCCGACCGCTGAGGCGAACTCAAAAAGAGCGTTCTTCAGATCATAGCCATAGGCTGCAAGCACTCCGGTTCCAGCCACAAAAACGAGCAAATAAAGAAAAACAAAAGAGGTCACCTGGCTGATCCGCGAAGCTGTTATATAATCTTTCCTCTCCCCCTGCCAGATCGAATTCTCCATGACTGCTGTCCTGGGCAGAAACGCGCTCCGGATCTCCCAGACCAGAGATTTGTAGAGGAGATAAACGCGGTACTGTTTGATCCCCCCGGCCGTCGAGCCCGTCCCCCCGCCGATGATCATCAAGAGAATGAGCACCCAGAACCCAAGAGTCCCCCAATTGACGTAAACCGTCGTCGAAAAACCGGTTGTGGTGAGGGCGGAAGCGGCCTCGAATATAGCCACCCGGAGGCTCTTGCCCAAAGAAGAATAGACATTCGAACAGACAAAAATGAAAAGAAGCAGAAAACTTACGAAAAGCGAGATCGTAAACAGGCGCAACTCTCCATTGCGGGATGCGGCTCTGAATCTCCCCCTCAAAATCAGATAAGACGTCAGAAAATTCATATTGCCGACCACCATGAGAGCTAAGGATACGCCTTCCACAGCCGGAGAGTTCCAGAAGCCGATGCTCTCCACCCTGGTGGAAAAACCGCCGGTGGAGATGGCAGCGAAGGCATGATTGACGGCATCGAAAAAGCTCAAGCCCACGCATTTGTAAGCGATGACCCCGATGACGGCATATCCGGCATATAAGCTCAGGACCAGTCTGGCGGATTTGCGGACATGGGGGGCCAGCTGTTCGCTGCGACCTTCCGCCGCGGGGAGCGCGGGCCCCACGGGGCCAGTGATGGCTGCCAGCATGATGATGGCGAACCCGGCTCCGCCGATGAGCTGCATCGTGCTCCGCCAGAGAAGGATGCAGTACGGCGCGGTGGTCAAGTCAACCACGGAAAGACCTGTTGTCGTCCAGCCGCTAACCGCCTCAAAAAAGGCCTGAGTGAAGTTAAGCCCCAGCACGGATACGAATGGCCAGGCCGAAGCGAGGCAAATGACGACCCAGCTCAGCAGAACGATGACACCGCCTTCCTGGACGCTCAGAACTACGGGCAGGGAAGGCCTGAATAATCTCCAGAGACAGATTCCCGTCAAGGCAAGGATTAAGGCAGGCACGAGAAATCCGAGGCCCGCCCAAGTTTCAGAGGGCCGGAAAAACAGGATGATCAGTGGCGAAAGCATGAGGCCACTGACGATAAGAAGGATAGCTCCGACAGAGGAAAGGATGACCTTGTACTTCTGCCGGAGGACGATATCAGCCCGCAAGAGTCGGCCTCTTCAGTGCTCCCTGTTCCCTACCAGGATTTTCAGAACCTCTCCCAGGTTTTCGGGAAGGGAGACCACGATCAGCCGGTCTTTGGCCTTGAGAGCAGTCCGCCCGCGGGGCACAATCGGCTTGTTGTCCCTGATGATGGAGGCGACAAGAGAATTTTCCGGGACCTTGATTTCACTCAGGGTTTTCTCGATAACAGGCGAATCATCCTCAAGGACGATTTCGGTGACATTGATTTTCCCCTCTCCGACCGGGATGAGGTTGAGGATGCTCTCGTAACCCGCCTTCTCCTCCAGCAGGCTGGCCAGGATCCTCGTCGTCGAGAAAACGCCGGAGATCCCCAGCTTGAGAAAGATTTCCTCATTGTCAGGGTCGTTAGCAAGCGCAAGAGTCCGGGGAACACGGAAGTGGTTTTCGGCCAGCTGACAGATGATCAAGTTATCCTGATCGTTGGGAGTGACCGCAAGAAGGCTATCCGCCGTCCTGGCGCCGGCCTCCTCAAGGATCCGGATGTCGCTCCCATCGCCGAACACCACGGTGACCTTAAGGATTCGGGCCAGCCGCTTGCACTCGTCCCGATCCCGGTTGATGATCGTGACGTGGTACCCTCTGGAGATAAACGTTCGCGATAGAAAATAGACGAGCCTCTCCCCGCCGACGACAATGACTTTCACTTGGACTCCTGCGTGCCCCGGGCCCCTTCCAGGATCGCGTTCAGAAAGACATTCCCGGAGACGCAGGTCGGGCAGACTGTCTCTATCCCGAGCTCATGGTAGAGCTCCTCGCGGCCTGGATCGAAAACCCTCGCCATGACCCTCTTGACGCCGAAGATTTTCCGGGCGACCTGGGCGATCATCAGGTTGACATTATCCTCACGCGTCGTCGCCACCAGGGCATCCGCCTTGTCGGTTTTGACCTGCCTGAGCAGTGCGGTTTCGGTCGCATCGCCTTCGACCCGGAAGCCGCTGAACTCAGCGGAGAGCTTGTCAAAAGCTGTGGCTCTGACGTCGATGACCACAACGCTGTGGCCGGCCCGGCTCATGCTGCTGGCGATGTATCCTCCCAGACGGCCGCACCCGACGACGATGACGAAAAGGCTTCGGGGAGATGGAATTTCATTCTTTCTTGAGGTCATTCTTCGGCGCTTCTCCGATGCTGATCTTTTCTTCCCGCCTGCGGAAGGCCAGGCGATCGAGGTTTTTCCTGGCCGGCTCATAGGTGGGATCCAGGGAGAGAGCGGCCCGGTATTGTTCCCGCGCTTCGATATGATCCTGGCGGACTTCCATCAGGACGCCCAGGATGTTGAAGGCTTCCGGCCGGGTGGGGTCGAGGGCGATGGCCCTTTTGACAAACTCCACGGCGGCGTCGAACTGCCTCTCGTTGATTCTCTTCTTGGAAAGCTCAATGAATGTCGCATAGTCAGCGGCCTTCTTTTCGTCCAGCAATTCTCTATCAATGACCCTGGAGACGAGTTCTCGAATTTCCGCAGGCGCGAAGGGCTTCTGGACATAATCAGCGGCGCCCAGTTTCATTGCCTCCACGGCCGAGTCGATCGTTCCATAGGCTGTGACGATGATAACCTTGACGTCCGGCCGGATCTCCTCGAGCCGGCGGAGGACTTCCATCCCCTCAATCCCGGGAAGCTTGAGGTCGAGGATAATTAGCCCGAAATCCTTTTCCTGGAGCTTGGATAGAGCCTCTTCTCCGTTGACCGCTGTTTCAATCCCGACGCCGAGGGATTCAAGGGCTTGGCTCATGGTCAAGCGGATGTTCTTTTCATCGTCGACGATGAGAATGGGCTTGCTCTTTAACATTGGTCCTCCTTGTCATCCCCAAACGGGTAGGGTAAACGTGAAAGTGCTTCCTTCGCCCGGAGATGAATCAACCCAGATCGTCCCGCCATGGGCATGGACGATCTCCTTGCAGATGGCCAATCCCAGCCCGCTCCCCTCTGTTTTCCCCGGGCCTTCGAGCTTGACAAATTTATCAAAGATCTTGGACTGAAACTCAAAAGGAATCCCCGCCCCATTGTCCTTGACAGAGACGTGAACATGAGAGCCGGAGTGCTCCGCGGAAAGACGGATCTGCCCGCCCCGGCCGGTTTGGCGAAGGGCATTGGCGACCAGGTTGGTCAGGACCAAGGAAATTTTATGGGCGTCCGCCCTGACTGGAGGGATATCGCCCGCGACCTCAGCCGCGAGCTCGATTTCCTTCTCCATGGCCAGTGATTTCATGTCTCCCGCAGATTTGTCAAGGAGAGGGACGATAGAAACCTTGTCAAAATCCATATCGACTTTGCCCGATTCAATCTTGGAGAGAGTGAGGAGGTCGTTAACAAGAGATTTCATCCGCTGGAGTTCCTCATGAGCGGCCCTGAGGAGCTCCTGCTCTTTGGCCCCCAGCTTTTCCAGGCCCTTTTCCAGGAGGAGGTCAAGGCTCATCCCGATACTCGTCAGAGGAGTTTTGAGCTCATGAGAAGCCATCATGACGAATTCATTCTTCAAGTCTTCGAGTTCTTTGAGCCGGGTGACATTGCGGAGCAACAGGACAACGCCGATCATCGTCTCCGCTTTGGAAAAAATAGGCGAAACCAGGCACTGGAAGTGACCACGTTCATCCCCCTTTTCGATGGTGATGACGTCCTTCCCTTCCTCAACACGTGGGGGCTTCTCGGATTCTGTCGATTGCTTGACCAGGTTGAAGAGCGTCTCGTTCTTCACAACCTCCAAAAAATGCTTATCTATGACCGAATCAGGGTTTATCCCGAAGGCCTTGCCCGCGGCTGGATTGATGGCAGTGATCTTGAATTCCGGATCCACAACGATGATGCCGTCCTCGATGCTTTTGATGATCGCTTCGCTCTTGCTTTTTTCTCCAAATATTTTTTCGACATTAAGCTTCCGGTACCTCTGCAGCTTGTCCACCATGGAGTTGAACTCGGTGGCCAGATGACCGAGCTCATCCGAGGATCGGTCAGGGACTTTGACTTCGTAATCCCCTTCAGCAATTCTGTGAACGGCTTCCATCATATTGCGGACCGGCCTGGTGAGAAAACTCGAAAGAGCCAAGCTGAAACCGAGTCCGATTCCGATCGCAGCCAGCCCGACGACAAGCATGGATAGGATGGCCCGGTGGGCGATGATCTTCGCATGAGCGCTTGCTTTGACCATGGTATTTTCGTTGATTTCCCTGAGGTTCGTGCACCCATTCCGGACAGAGGTAAACGAGGGCAGGAGAGTTTCGTGATAAAAGCCGGCCGCTTCCGGCTTCTTGGTTTGGAAGAGTATGTTCAGGCGGGAGAAAGTGACCAGGTAGTTCGAATATCCCTCTTCAATGGCCGCGACAATCTTCTCTTCTCCCGGAATGGTGATGTTGTCTTTGGCCCTCCCAAACCACTGGAGAAATTTGTTTTCATTCTCTCGGAACTGCCTTGACCCTTCCTCTACGTAGCCGAGGAGGAGGATCAGCGACGCGCTGTCCTGGCGCTCGAGAGCGTCGATCATATTTTCGGCGGCCAGGATGCTTCTATAGTTTTCTTCGAGTATGGCGTCGCTTGCGTGTCCCAGATTCAGCAGATTGATGTAGGCCCAGACCAAGACCACAAGAATAAGGGCGAGGGCAACCCCGTATCCAATGATAATCTTCTTCCTGAGCGTGTGTCTCATGGCTTTTTTTCTTGCAGATTTCTGACTTATAATCTAATCCCTTTTCCCAGGATGTGTCAAATGACAATCGGCCGGGAGCTCAGCTCATCCGAACCATTCCCGGGTTCGGGAAATATTTTAATTCCGGGGAGACTTTAGTTCCGGGGACACTAACTATCCTGGATTGTTCATGAAATGAAGAGTCAAAAATTCCCTCTCCCAGGGGAGAGGAAAAAACTAGGCATGGGCCCGCAACCTGCCGAAAAAATTAGCGAGGGGGAAGGGCCGCCCTGAGGCGGACAGGCGTGATCGGCAGCCGGTTAAGCCGGGCTCCCGTTGCGTCGAAGACTGCATTGGCCGCGACCGCTCCCATGTTGACGATGGGCGGCTCGCCGCCCCCCTGGGGTGCCAGCCCAGGATTCTCCACCAGGACGGTCTCGATCTTCGGCAGCCAGGAGAAGCGGGGAATCTCGTAAGTGTCGAAGTTGAGGTCCCGGATGGCGCCGCCGCGGAAATGAATCTCTTCGGACAGGCAATACCCTAGTCCCATCGTAACGCAGCCTTCTATCTGGGCCCTGGCCCCATCGGTATTGATCACCCCTCCCATGTCTTGGGCACAGACGACGCGCTTCACTTTCACGGCGCCGGTCTTTTCGACTGCGACTTCGGCCATGGTGGCGACATAGGTATTGAGGTAATCCACGAGAGACACTCCGAAGCCCCGGCCGCTTGGCGCTTTGGCCGGCTTCCAGCCGAACCGCTCGGCCGCAGCGGCAAGCACTCTCCTCATCCTTTCGTCTTTGAGGTTCAGCAGCCGGAACTCCACAGGATCCAGGCCGGCCCCGGCCGCCATGACGTCCATGTGCGACTCCCGGGCGAAGGTGTTGGTGTTGCTCCCCGGCCCCCTCCAGGCTCCGACCTCGAAGGGATGGGCTCCGGCCGCTCCCCGGCCCCAGCCGCCTCGCGAGAGGACCCGGTAATGGGGGATATCGTAGAATGGCTGGGAGCTTCGCTCGCCCCCGAAAAAGACGACGTAATCCCAGAGGACAAGCTTGTTGGCTCTGTCCAGTCCGGAAACGATCTTGACAATCGCGGCCGGCTGGAAGGTATCCTCGAAGAACTCGTCGGCCCGGCTCCAGGCGACCTGGACGGGCGCTCCCGCCAACCTGGCCAGGCGGGCGGCCTCGACGACCTGCTTGTTCCTGTTTTTGCCCCCGAACCCGCCGCCGACAAACGGTGTGATCACCCGGACTTTCTCGGTCGGCAGGCCGAGAACTTGAGCCGCTTCTTCCTGGGCGCCGAAGGGGCGCTGAGTGGATGCCCAGACAGTCGCCTTGTCTCCTTCGATCTGGACCACCGCGGTGTGCGGCTCCAGCGGCGCGTGAGCGACATAGGGAGTGAAGTAGGTCTCTTCAAAAACCGCCGCCGCCAGCTTTTTCCCCTCCTCCAGGCCACCCTTTTCCTCGACGACTTCTCCGGGCGGAGCCACGTTCACCAGATGATCGTAGATAGACTTTTCGTCGACCGCCGCTTCCGGCAAGTCCCATTCCGCATTGATCCTGGAGAGGGCACTTTCCGCCTCGTCAAAAGAATTGTGCAGGACGGCGATTAGGTCATCGTCCCTGATGATCCGAACCCCGTCCGTTTTTTCCGCTCCTGAGAGGTCGATCTTCTTGAGCCTTGCTCCATGGGCGGGCGGTCTCAGTATCCGCGCATAGAGCATTCCGGGCAGTCGGATGTCGCCCGCGTACTGGGCTTTGCCGGTGGCCTTGAGGACGGCGTCTTTCCGGTCGGCCGGCTTCCCGACGATGGCGTATTCCGCCGGCGGCTTGACCGGCGGCTTCGGCTCGAGATGACGTTCGATCATCTTCCCCTTGGCCAAGGCCCCATAAGAGACGCGGTGTTGCGGGTAGGCTTTCTCGCGGACAAAGCCGTCCTTAGCGGCCAGTTTCTCGACGGGTCGCTTCAGATGTTCGGAAGCAAGCTCGATCAGGACCGCCCTGGCCTCGGCGGCCGCCTGCCGGAGCGCCGGGCCGAAGTACTTGATCGACCGCGAGCCGAACGTCCCCATGTCCCAAGGACAGAGCGCCGTGTCTCCCATGACCATGTCCACCCGGTCCAGCGCGACGTCGAGCTCTTCGGCGGCGATCTGGGCCAGCGCTGTCTGGGTGCCCTGGCCGAGTTCGGTCTTGCCGGAGAATCCGGTCACTCTCCCGTCTTCACCGATTTTCAGATAAGCGTTGAAATCCGTGGGGTATTCCCGTCCCGTCCGGCGCTGCTGGGCCTCGATCCATTCCCAGGGATCGCCGACCGTGAAAAAGACGAACACGCCGCCGCCGGCCAGTTTCATGAACTCCCGGCGTTTCACCGCCCACCTCCGTTCCCCATTTCCCGAGCGGCTGTCTCGATTGCCTGGATGATCCGCATATAACCGCCGCAGCGGCAGAGATGGTCTTCCATCGCCCGAAGGATTTCGTCCCGGGCCGGCCGCGGGTTTTTCCGGAGGAAACTGGCGGCGGTCAGGATCATCCCCGGCGTGCAAAATCCGCACTGCATGACATTGTGCCGGATGAACGCCTCCTGGAGCGGATGGAGCCTGCCGTCGGCGGCCAGCCCCTCGATCGTGACAATACTCCTGGAGTGTACGGTTTTCACCGGAGTGCTGCAGGATTTAGCGGGCTCTCCGTCGACCAGCACGGTGCAGGCCCCGCAGAATCCTTCGCCGCAGCCGAATTTTGTACCGGTGAGACCGAGCTCCGTCCGCAGAACCCAGAGAAGCATCCTCTCGGGGTCCACGTCCAGGCTGACGGGCCGGCCGTTGATCTCGAAACGGATAGTCTCTTTCATGCTCTTCCCCTCGGTGTCCTGTGGTTTCAATCCATGTATATCACTGAGGATGAAGAGACGTCAATCCCAAGCCGCGCGGACATATCTGCTTCTTAGAAAAAAGAAACCTTCAGGGGCTATTTTTTCTTTTCGTCTTTTGTTTCTTTGTCTTTCTTCTTTAGAGCGGTCTTGAGCTTCTCGGCGAACAGGCCGCCAAAGGCGATCTCTTTCGCGGCCGCCGGCTTGATCTCTACTTTCTTTTCCCTGGCGGCGATTTCGACTTCTGCTTCCTCTCGTTCCTTGACGGCGGCCAAAGCCTCCTGTTCCGATTCGGCCAGCTCGATGCGCTCCTCGATCACCCGGCGCTCGCTCTTGCGCGGACGAGGTCCCCTCTCGCCTTCGATCCTGGGCTTTTTTCTCTTGGCCGGCTTGGCGGCGGGCGCTTCGCCCTTCGGCTTCGGGGGGAGGGGCGCAACCTGGATAGGAGGAACGGCTTCTTCGATCTCCTCGGCAACTTCTTCTGCGGAGATCTCCTCTTCCGGGAGAGCTTCCGCCCCCGGCTCGAAGGCCCGCGCTTCCGGGACTTCGACAGGAAGCTCGGGTGTGATCTCCTCGACCTCCAGGCGGGGCTCCTGATAATGGAAAATCCCCTTTTTCTTTTCGGAGGCGCTGAACTCCGCTGAGTTGAGCAAGGTGGTCTCGATATCCTCCTGGGTGGTCTGCTTGAGGATGTCCACCAGGTGGTAAGCCCGGAGGAAATGGAGTGAATGTCCGTCCGACCCCAGGGCAAAGGTTTTGAAGATCATGACCAGCAAGTCATGAAGGTCCTTATCGTCCCGCTGCTCATACAGCGGCAGGAGTCGTTCGAGGGTCTCCTTCTCCAGGAAGATGATCTTGTTCGGCAGGGCGAAGGTGAAGGCATCGGCACCGGGGTCGGTCAACTTGTCCTCGACGGGATTGTAGTTCAGTTGGGGGACGGAGATTTTCTTCTTGGATTTCTTCAGCCAGAAGGTGAACTCGGCGGGACCTTTTCTCTCCAGCGTCAGGCTGGTGCCTTGGGGGATGTTCTGGGAGAGGAAAAAATCCTTCAAGCCCAGGAAGATAAAGCTCGAGGGATAGTAATAGACCGTATAGTTCTTGTTCTCCTCGGCATCCACAAAAGTGTACTCCCGGATGTGGGAGAGTTCCTTGTTAAGACTCTTGGGAACCCGGACTCCCCCGGATAGGACTTCCCGCCAGGTGAGATAGATCTTGAGGGGGAACTCGTGGAAGGTGCTCAGTTGCGGCTTCTCCGTCACCTCGGTCTCCGGCAGCTTGGCCGGAGCCGCGGACAGGGGAAGCTCCTCCAGGAGATAATTGAGAATGGACTTGAGATGCCAGCGACCCCAGCCGAGCGGCGAGACGAAAACGAATTCCTTCTTGTGCTTCTTCTCGAGCGCGTGGTCGAGCGACAGGCACGTGATCTCGAAAAGGTTGTGGGAGGCTTCGAGGCCGAAGAGTTGGTTGACCAGATCCTCTGTACGGGCGGAAAGGCGCGTTTCCTGGATCAGTTTGGCTGCCTCTTTGATCTTTTCGTCGGGGATATCGACCTGGTTCTTGGCGAGCTGCCAGAAGTCGTTCCAGTTGAAGAAGCGGTCGGATTTGGCGAGGGCCGAGCGCAGTCTTTTCTCCAGGGTCTTGACATCCCGGTCGGTCATCGGGAGCTCGCTGAGACGGGGATCTTCGGCTTTCTCCATTTTTTCGGAGAGAAGACCCTTCCTCTCACAATCGGAGGGAAGGAGAATCTGGGTTTTGGTCTTGGCCATGTAGTCGATATACTTCCGGAACAGGCCGCCGCCGCTGTAATCCACCTCCAGCATCTCGGACTGGAAGCTATCGTAGAAGACCTTGTTGATGACCTTGAGGACGACCGCTCCCTGGAAGTGTTCGACGGTCTTGCTGCTGACCGTCAGCGGCTCATCATACTCCTTATAGATGAGGTCGCCGACCTGATATTGGCAGTTGGGATCGTACTTGAAGACGTCGGAGACGCGCTGGCTGGCGGTCTTGTGGAAGGCCAGTTTCTCGGTGATTTCGCGGAGGGAGAGCGGTCGGGAGGTCGATTCGAGCTCTTTCTCGACGAAGGCGAGGTTGTCTTCGGTGACTTGAGTGAGGTTGTTCTCTTTATCCATTTTTCTCGGTTTTTCCCATTAATAATACCATAATCACCTTTTGAACATGAAGTCGGTTCTCGGCCTGATCGAAGACGATGGAGGCGGGGGAATCGATGACCTCGTCGGTGACCTCGTCGCCCCGGTGGGCGGGGAGGCAATGCATGAAGAACGCCCCTTTATTGGCCTGGGCCATCAGGACGCGGTTGACTTGGAAGGGTGCAAAGATACGGGCCCGGGCTTCTTTCTCGGCTTCCTGACCCATAGAAGCCCAGACATCGGTGTAGATGGCGCCCGCCCCGGCCACGGCCCGGCGGGGGTCGTCGGTCAAGGTCAGGGAAAAACCGGTGTCCCGGCCGTCCTCCCTGGCCAGCCGGATAATCTCGGAATTCGGCTGGTAGCCGGCGGGTGTGGACACAGCCAGGGTGACTCCCGCTTTGGCCCCGGCGAACATCAGACTGTGGCAGACGTTGTTCCCGTCCCCGACATAGGCCAGCTTGAGCTTCGACAGGTCGCCTACCTTCTCTTTGAGGGTGAAAAAGTCGGCCATGGCCTGGCAGGGATGGAGCAGGTCGGACAGGGCGTTGATCACCGGGATTTTTACGGCAGCCGCAAGGTCGATGATATTC
>JBAQGA010000112.1:0-3100 GCA_049287565.1 Candidatus Aminicenantales bacterium | reverse complement strand
ACGGGGGGAACCGACGGGACTGGTTCTCCGGGGTGCGGGGGCCGAGGGCGGCCTCCTGCTCCCATCAAAGGAGTCCATATTCTGGAGCTTCCCAGGCTTGCCTCTATGGAAAAGGCAGAGCGGGTTTACGAGAGGAGCTTGAATAGGCCGAAGGCGGACAACGTCGGGCTTGTTCGGGACTTGACGATGGTCAAACGGACTCTTCCTGCGGTGACTTCTGGGAAACGAAAGAGGCGTCTGTAGCCGATGGTTGTTCCTTTGGAGAACAGGTGCCACTCCTTTCCATGCCACGCCTCAAGCATGAACTCTTCGACGCGCTGGCCGGCCCGGATTTCTTCCTGCAAGAGCACAACATCGAACGTTTCTTCTTTAGGTAGGATGAACTCCAAGGAGACTTCTTCAACTCCTTCCTGTGTTGTCCAGAAAGAGGCTTTGTCCTTGTCCAAGATGGACTCGGCTCGGTGGCCCTGCTTCTCGCTCGTTGCCTTTACCCCGGCGCCCGACGCCAGGTTGTCGGCGAAGGTTCCGTCCAAGATCCGCTTCATCTCCATGAGACTCCGGACGTCGTTTTCGTGGACCCGGCCGCGCTTGTCCGGCGGGACATTGAGCAGGAGGACGCTGTTCCGGCCTACCGAGCTGAAATAGATATCGATGAGCTTCTCCGGAGTCTTGACCTCTCCGTTCTGGTCGGCGTGGTAGAACCAGCCCGGCCGGATGGAGACGTCCGCCTCCGCCGGATACCAGGCGAGCGCCCGGGCGTTGGCGATCTTATCGCGGCTGCCCAGGTCCTCGGCCGTCAGGTCGCCGGGGATAAAGAGATCATCGAGAGAAAGAGGAGAAGAGTCCGCTGGATCTTTCAGGTTGATCGGAACGACGCTCCATTCCGTGTCCCGGCCGTAGCCCGACTCCGTCCCCACCCAGCGGAGATCGGGCGCCATGCCGAAAATAACGGCCTTGGGCTGTAACTCCCGGATGACTCGATAGTAGGACCACCAATCATACTCCTGCCTTTTTCCGTTCGGCCCTTCTCCGCAAGCCCCGTCGAACCAGACTTCGCTGACCTTGCCGTAGTCGCTCAACAGCTCGCGCAGTTGATCGCAGAAATATTTGTTATAGGCGGGTGAATCGCCGTAGGTCGGTTCGTGCCGGTCCCAGGGGGATAGGTAAATTCCGAACTTAAGTCCGGCCTCGCGGCAGGCCTCGGCCACCTCGCCGACGACGTCCCCCCGGCCATCCCGCCATGGACTCTTCCTGACGCTGTGATCGGTGTAACGGCTCGGCCAGAGGCAGAATCCGTCATGATGCTTGGCCGTGACGATGATCATCTTCATCCCGGCGTCCTTGAGGACCCTGGCCCACTGCCGGGCGTCAAAATCGGTCGGGTTGAAGAGCGCCGGGTCCTCCGTGCCCTCCCCCCATTCCTGGTCGGTAAAGGTGTTCATGCCGAAGTGGGTGAAAGCGATGAACTCCATCTCCTGCCAGGCCAGCTGGTTGGGCGTGGGGACGATGTTCGCCGCCGTGCGGACGATGCTCGCGGGCGATTCGCCGGGGGTGATGAGAGCGAAATGAGAGGGCCGAACCGGCGGAGTTGGGGCCGCCCGGTCTGCCCCTCTCTGGCACCCAGGAAGGAATGAGGATATCGCCATGGCCAAGGCCAGGGCCTTTATGGGGATTATATCTGGTTTCACTTTTCCCTCCTTCCGGAGACGGCCGATTGAGTTTTTGTCATCGCGAGGTGACACCTGGAGGGATGTCCCCCGTTTTTCTATTTCGGCCAAAGTTTGAGCGTCTCGATGGCGTGGTGCCCCAGATTCATTCTGAGACCATCGGTCCGGCAGGGGAGGGCTTTCCCCTCCTCTTCGATCATGTTCACACGCTCGGCCTTGGCCAGGGGGAAAAACGGGGTCAAGGTCAGATCCGCATCCTTCCCCTCGATGTCGTAAAGCCGCACGACGATAGAATCATCGTCCTCGCATTTTTTGACCGTGCTCACCAGAACGTGCGCTGCCGAGACTTCGAAGAAGCTCTTTTCCTCAGCCAATGCCGTTTTGTTCCCGGCCGGCGCCCCGACCACCGGAAAAAGCGGGACGTTGGCCTGGATGCCGAACCGGTAGCCGTTCACCCATCCGGGACTGTGGGAGGTGACCGAGAAACGGTAATGGTGGTCGCCTTCCTGGAGATACCAGTTGCCCTCGCCGTGGCAGCTTCGCCGTGAAGCCAGTAGGACGGATTGAAGGACGGGGTATGGAGCCGGGTCGGGAGTCGGGTCCAGGAAATCATTGACGGCGACACTTGTGCTCATGGTCAGCCCGAAATTCATTCCGTCCGCGCTCAGGAAATTCTGGACCTCGCGGGGCCGTATCTCCGCGCACAGTTCGTCGTAATTCAGGTTGCCATAAGCCGGACCTCCTGTGCCCGGGATCTCGCTCCGGCCGACCTCGACGACTCCCATGGGGACTTCGTAGGCAACTTGGCCGCCAGGTGCGTTCACCGGCAGGGCCAGGCGGAATTCCCTGTAGGGGGCTCCGTCCCAATCGAGGATGCCGACCTCGCAATCGATCCTTTTTAGCTGGTTGAAGATGATGACCTTTTGCTCGATGGCGCAGTTCTCCAGCTTCTCCCGGAGGCGGAAGACGGCCTGGAGGGGCCCGGATTCGAGTGGATCGTACCGCCAGGAGGCGCCGTGCCGGCTGAGGGCATCGAAATTCTCCATGGTCGGCTGCTGGACCCGGCCGAATTCCCCGGCCCCGTTGCCGACCGACTGCATGGTGAAGACTTCGAAGCCCAGGAATTTCGCTGTGTCGAGGACTTCGGCTTTGAGTTGTTTATCGTAAATCCTGCGCAGACCCCCGGGAGCGAATTCGACCCGGTAGAAATCGTTCTCGTAAAAGCCGGCCGACGGTGAAGCGGGAGTAGGAGGAGAAGCGCTGACCTCATTCTGCGTTATGTAAAACGATTTATACCCCAGACTGGGCACGTCCTGAGCTATGAACTCGAGGCGAGTCTCGGCTCCCGCTCCCGCTGAGAGCGGAGGGAGAACCTGCGACGGCATGATGTTTCCGCGGGCATCCTGGACTTTCCAATTGTTTCGAGACGAGGG
>JBAQGA010000111.1:0-43983 GCA_049287565.1 Candidatus Aminicenantales bacterium | reverse complement strand
GGATAGACCACCGGAAAAAGATCGATCCGGTCGATCTTGGCTTTGGCAAGCTTCGGGGCCCCAAAAAAACGGGAAAGACTCAAGGCGGTCCCCGCTGCCGCCGCGCATCCCAAGAATTCTCGCCGTTTCATTGTGGCCAATTGCTCCCGACATAGAGTGCGTACCGCTCCGCCACCCGGCCCTCTTTTAAATCACCTCTATGGACGAGCACTCCCACACGCTGGGCAATCGACTCGCCCTTTCTTAACGTGAACGGCTTACCGCTCTGTTCATCGGGACGGCGTGGGCCGAAGCAGCCGTACTCGCGGGTCAGCCAGCGATGTTCCTTACCATCCGGCCACTGGAACACAGCGATACCGGCCGTCTCGTCTTCCACCGTGTTGGAATAGTCGATCCACGTGGCGACTTTCATGTTGGTCGCTTCCTGACCTCTTGCGTCGCTGCCAGAGAGGATTGCGCCGCCGCTCTCGCCGCTCCATTCCGTCTCGAGTCGAAGATAAGGCCAGGCGTAGTGGACGTCATCGCTTACGAATTCGACATCGCCGTAGGCGGAGGTCAGCTTGAAGATCAGGTCGAGGAAATATTCGCCGTCCCCCAGAGCATAGATAGTAAGCCGGCGTTCCTCCTTCAGAATCGGTGTATCACCGTCCATCTCCCAGACGAGCCCGGCATCGACCGCGGCCATCCTGCCTTTCGCCTCCAGGCGCGTGAACCTGAGATGGCGGATGTGGTCGCGAAACGGCGGCACGTACATGTTCTCGTCGGCCTTCTTCCCAGAATAGAAGGCGTTATAGAGGCTGACCTCGCGCCCGCCGTTCAGCCGCACGGTGTCCGCAAACCAGAAGGCGCGGTGGTGGGGGTACGGCTCGGTCTGCCGGGCCAGCATGTTCTTTCCGCCGGGATTGTTGAGCGGCCAGTAGTGGGGAAGGTCGAGTGACGCGGCGTATTGGTAGACCAGGGCCTCGCGGCCGTCAATGAGGATCTGCAGGCGGCCGGCGCTATCGTCCCGGCGGAGTTCAACCTGCGGCCTATCTGCCTGGCTGAAAACTGGCCACAGTATCAAGATAGTTGTGCCAAGAGATAGTCGACGAAGTCGCCTTGTTCCTCGCGATGAGTTTGCTGGATTGCCAAGCTCCCGGATGTTGCCGAAGACAACAAAGGACGATTTCAGCACAGCTTCCTATGCGGCCGGAGCCGGGATGAAAGCGATAATGAAATCATCTCTATCTAATGGCATATTCGTCAGATGGTCCAAGGCTCGCGGTGCGGATAGTCGAGCCAGTTGTTGGCCTCGTCGTCGAGGAAGCGTTCGGCCTGGGGATCCCAGCGCAACTTGCGTTGGAGCTTCATCGCGATATGGGTCAGTACGCAGATAGTGTTGGAGCGATGACCGGCCTCGACCGGAGCCACCGGATCCCGACGGCTGCGCATGCACTCCAAGAAATTCTTCATGTGGTTGCTGCTCCGATAAAGACGGGTCTCGCCCTCGCCGGGCTCCTGTTTGAGAATCGCGGGGTCGGAAGCCGTGACCTCTCCACGCTCAACGAAGACCCAACCCCCGTTCCCTTCGAACCGCACCCCCGCCGGGTCGCCCGTCTCCATGATCAGCCGGACTCCGTTGGCGTAGAGCGCCTCGGCCCGGAAGGTCGTGTGGACGTCGAACAGGCCCCGGTCGGGGAACTCCGCCTTGGCCTCGAATTCGACCGGCCCCGTATCGTCGCTGCCGTTACCCCACTGGGCGATGTCGTTCATGTGGGAGCCCCAGCCGGTGATCATGCCCCGGCAGTACCCTTCGATCTGGAGCCAGCCGGGCCGCTCGTAGTTCATCTGGGGATGCACGCGGTCCTGGCTGAAAGGCGCCGGTGGCGTAGGGCCCAGCCAGAAATCGTAGTCGAGGTTTTTCGGCACGGGCATCTCCGTCGGGTCGCCGGCGTCCTGGTCCTCGGGGAGCCAGACCCGGATCGTCTGCAGCTTTCCGATGCGTTGGTTGCGGACCGCTTCGCAGGCCATCCGGAAGTAGATGGACGACCGCTGTTGCGAGCCGACCTGGAGGATGCGCTTGTTTTGGCGAACGGCCTCGATGAGACGGCGGCCTTCAACGATCGAATAGGTCAGGGGCTTTTCGAGATAGATGTCCTTTCCCGCTTTGGCCGCGGCGATGCCGTGGAAGGCGTGCCAGAAGTCCGGAGACACGATCAGGACGCCGTCGATGTCCAGGCGGGCCAGGAGGTCGCGGAAATCGCGGTAGGTGTCGGGGCCTTTATAGTTCCCCTTGCCAAGCTCGGCGGAGTAGACCTTTTCGGCCAGCCACTGGGCGTCCTCGAGCCGGTGGGAGTCGATGTCGCAGACGGCCACGACCCGGGCGCCGCTTTCGAGGCCACGGTAGATGAGCTCCTGCATATCGCCCTGGCCCTGTCGGCCGGTGCCGATAACTCCCAGGAGCATCGTGTCGCTCGGCGGCGTTTGGGCGATCGTTCTGAGGGGCAAAATAGCCGGTGCTGCCAATGTCACTCCGGCGGCTTTGAGGAAGTTGCGGCGGGTCATTCCGGCGTACGTTTTTTTTCGAGGCATCGTTCGCTCCTTCGCCTCAACCTATCATTAAGACAAAGTGACTGTCAACGAGCCCAGAATTGGGGACAGTATACCATTTTCCTTATTTTTTGCGACGGCCTTATCCTGAAATTCGGAAATTGATATACTGTCCCAAGACTTGCGGTATGTTGTCCCCGAATTTCCAGGATTCACGGAAAGAGGAGGCCGAAATGCAGCCACTCTATAGGAAGCATCTTTTCTTTCTTTGCCTGCCTCTCTTCATTGTAACGTACGCCGGAAGCTGCGTGTCAGTCCTGTCTTTGGTAGCACCCGTAGATTTTACGCCGGACACCTGCGGCGCGGGATTCGCCCTGATATCGTCGCTTGTCCCTGGGGAGATGGCGGTAACCGTCGCGGACCTGCCAAAACCAATGTTCGTTCGCATCCCGGCAGGTCCCTTCCAGATGGGTGATAACCTCGACGATACGGACTATGCCCTGCCCGTCCACACGGTTGATGTCGATGAGTTCTATATAGACAAATATGAGACGACCTACGTTCTCTGGAAAGAGGTCTACGATTGGGCTGTGACGCACGGTTACGCCTTTGACAATGCGGGGTATAATGGATCCCAGGGAAGCGGAGATAGCATGCCTGTGGTCGTGATCAGTTGGTACGATGCTGTGAAGTGGCTCAACGCCAGCTCCGAAAGGGAAGGCAGGACTCCAGTCTACTATGTCGACGACGCCAAGACGAAAGTCTTCAAGACCGGGTGCGTCGATTTGACGAATGCTCAGGTGAAATGGAGTGCCGACGGGTACCGGCTCCCCACGGAAGCGGAATGGGAAAAAGCCGCCAGGGGGGGCCTCGAGGGAAAACGCTATCCCTGGGGAGACGAGTTCGATACGGGCAAGGCAAACAGCGACATGGGCCACACTGTTCCCGTCGGCAGCTATGAGCCCAACGGGTTCGGCCTCTATGATATGGCGGGGAACGTTTTCGAATGGGTCTGGGATTGGGGCTCGGAAAACCAGGCCTACAACTGGGCCGTCAATGGGGCCAAGAACCCACAGGGACCCGATTCCAGCGACACGGGCAGGCGGGTCAGACGCGGGGGAGGTTATCAGTACGGATCCCGTTATCTCAAATGCGCCAACCGTATGTTCCGTGACCCGACCTATACGGCGCCCTATTTTGGATTCCGTTCGGCAACGAATAGGCTCTGAGGTTCTGTCAACCGCGGGGAGAATGATCATGAAAACTCTGATAATGGCGGGCTTGCTGCTGATCCAGTCCGGCTCGGCTCCTGATCCATCTTGGCAGCAGGCCGAACAGAACGCCGCCCAGGGCCAGCGGGCTATCCAGTTCTGCCGGCGGTTTTCCCACGGCTGGCTTGTCCACGCCGATCCCCGCTCGGGCCTGATCCCGCGAAACCTGACGGCCGACGCCTACTGGAACGCCAAAGATGCGGCAGCCGATAACTATCCTTTCATCGTCCTGACCGCCACCATCCTTGACGATCATTACCTGAAAGAGATCTCCGCAGAGATTCTCGCCCGGGAAGAAAAGCTGACCAGCCGCCTGGATTCGCTGCCGGACGATTTCCTGTTCGCCACGCAGGGTTTCCGGACCGAAAAGGCGGACCTGGACGAGATCACCTTCGGCGCCGCCGAATACGCCAAGGACGGGCTGATGCCCATCTCCGAGTGGCTCGGCGCCTCGCCCTGGCTCGAGCGGATGAAGCAGCTGACCCGGGATGTTTTCAAGCACGCCGCCTATGATACGCCGGCCGGCAAAATTCCCTCTCTGGATGTCGAGGTCGTCGGGGACCTTCTCCAGGTGACCAGCCGGCTCTACTGGATGAGCGGCGACGAGGATTACAAGACCTGGGCCTTCCGGCTGGCCGACCAATATCTCCTCCATTCCAACTTGTTGGAGAGGGATCGGTTGGGCCTGCGGGACCATGGCTCAGAGATCATCGGGGGGCTTTCCGAGGCCTGCTTTCTCGCCAGCCATGAGGACCCCGAGCGCTGGCAGCGCTATCGGCCCAAGATCCGCGCCGTCCTGGACCGAATCCTGGAGACTGGCGTCGACACAGATGGGCTCTTTTACAACGCCATCAATCCGAAAACGGGTGAAGTCCTGAGCAAAGGCTTGGCCGACACCTGGGGTTATGTCTATAACGCCTATCTTACCATTGCCTCGATCGATAATGAGCCCCGCTACAGCGAGGCCGCCGCCCGGGCGCTCTCCAACATCCATAAATACCGAGACTACGACTGGGAGAACGGCAGCGCCGACGGCTATGCCGATTCCATCGAAAGTGCCCTCAACTTGATCAACCGCATCCCGTCCGAGTCCGCTTCCGCTTGGGTGGACCATTCCATGGAGTTTATCTTCAACAAACAGAGGTCCGACGGCATCATCGAGGGATGGCACGGCGACGGCAACTCGGCCCGGACGGCCCTGATGTGGGCCCTCGCCAAAACTCAGGGCATCACCGCTTCTCCATGGCGAGATGACCTGAGGCTGGGTGCGGTTCGTCTTCCGGACGGGAGTGTCCAGATTTTCCTGGCGGCCGACTGGCCCTGGGCGGGAAAACTTCGCTTCGACCGGACACGGCACCGCGACCAGATGTACCTGCCCCTCGATTATCCCCGGATCAACCAATTTCCCGAGTGGTTCACCGTCGGCGCCAATCAAAAGTATGAGGTTAAAGTCGGGGAGGAGCCGGTCCGGATCGTCGACGGAGCGGCCCTTTACGAGTTTCCGCTAACGCTCAAGGCCAACGAGCCAATCCGCCTCACCGCAAAAATCCATAAAGATCCGGCCGCACCGAAGCGGCGAACCATGAAGTATACGCCTCGATCTCGCCGGGCTGCGGTCGCCTGGCAAAAAGATTTGCGCCGAGGGCTCTTTGGACTGCTCAAGATGAACGACCTGCTCAAGGCGAAGATACCATTTGACACTCGCCTCATCACTTCTGAAGAGCGGCCGGAATATGTTTATCAGGAGATCGAGTTTAACTCCACGCCGGGCCGCCGGATCAAGGCGATCGTGACAACTCCCCGGAGCGGGACACCCCCCTATCCCGCGGTCGTGAGCATCCACGGCCATGGCGGCTCCCGTTATGTTGTTTACGACCGGTCGAATGTCTATAAAGGCTTTGCGGCCGAGCTGGCCGAGACAGGTTATGTAACTATCGCCGTCAACGTCGGGCAGCACGAAGTCTACGAGCCTGGACGGACGCTGATGGGGGAGAGGCTCTGGGACGTAATGCGCTGTGTCGATTATTTGGCCTCGATGAAGGAGGTTGACAAGGCGGCGATCGGCTGTGCCGGTCTCTCCCTGGGCGGCGAGATGGCCATGTGGCTGGCGGCCATGGATGAACGAGTCGCGGCCTGCGTCAGCGCCGGGTTCCTGACAGTCATGGATCAGATGGAGCACAACCACTGCATGTGCTGGAAATTCGAAGGGTTGAGGGAGTTCGTCGATTTCGCCGACATCTACTCGCTCATCGCCCCGCGGCCCCTCCAGTGCCAGAACGGGCTGCTCGAGCCCCCGACCATGTTCGTCGTCCCGCTGGCGCGCCAGGCCCTTGAAGAAATCCGCCTGATCTATTCGGACATGGGAAAACCGGAGAACGCCGTCCTGGCCGTTCACCACGGTGAGCATGAAGTCGACGTGCCGAGCTTACTCGAATTTTTCCGTCACTTTCTGACAAGAAATAACTCCTAATAAGCGCGGTGAGGCGGGAAACTCTTTTTGCGCCCCAGGATATTCTTCTGGATTACAAAAAAAATCCTTGACTTTCCCAAGTATTTATTCTATATTACCGAATAAATATGGAGGAGAGAAGCCGATGAAATTCTTGTCTCGCCAGGAAGAGCTCATGCTCCTTACGATCTTGAAGCTCGGGAACGACGCCTATGGAGTCCCCATCCGGGAGGAGATCTCCAAATTGACGGAGAAATACTGGTCCATCGGTGCCGTTTACGACATCCTCGACCGGCTGGCCAGGAAAAGGCTCGTTTCCGTGACCGTCAGCGAACCCGTGAGAGCCCGAGGAGGGAAAAGCCGCCGGTATTACAGGATCACGAAAACCGGATACCAGGCCCTGGAGGAAGTCCGGGCTCTTCAGGACAAGACCTGGTCCTCCTTCCAAGAGGCGAGCTTTGAAGAACGCTGATCCCGCGCCCGATACACTTCCCCGCCCGCCGCGGCTGGCCTTCAAGATATTCAAGTTTTTCGCCGGTGGCGAGGACTACGCTTTCGCAGTGGGAGATCTCGAGGAAAAATTTATCGTTATTGCCGGGGAATTGGGACCATCCAAAGCCCGCCGTTGGTTTTTTTTTGAGGTTCTCAAGGCGATACCCGGTTTTCTGAGAAACGCCTTCTACTGGAGAGCCGCTATGATCCGGAACTACCTGACTATCGCCTGGCGCCACATGGTCCGGAGCAAGCTTTTCACCCTGACGAACCTCCTCGGCCTGTCGATCGGGATGGCCTGTTTTATCCTGATTTCGCTCTGGATCCGTGACGAGAAAAGCACCGACGGCTTCCATACCAACAAAGAGCGGCTTTATCAGGTGATCATCGTTCACCCCGATGGCGGCCAGGACCCCAATGCACCATACGCGCTGGCTCCGATTCTGGCAGACGAATATCCCGAGATCGCCTCCCAATCCCGGGTCGTGGAGCTCGCCAACATTATGACGTGTTCCTTTAGCTGTCGCCCCGCCGGCCGGCCCCCGGTCCAGTTCTACGAGAAGCGGGTCATCCAGGTCGACCCTTCCTTTTTCGCGATGTTTTCCTTTCCCGTCAAATCCGGAAACCCCGAGACGGCGCTCGAGTCCCCGACTTCGCTGGTAATCTCGGAAGCCGCCGCCGAGAAGTACTTCGGGCCTGAGGAGCCCATCGGTAAGACGATGACCTTCAACGGGGAGGTCAACCTGAAGGTTTCGGGCGTTGTCAGAGTTCCCAGGAACTCTCACCTCCAGTTTGACTTCGCGGCCGCCATCGGTCCGAACATGCGGACGAATTGGAACTGGGCCGATCCGTCTTATGTCCTCCTCGATCCGGATGTGAACGTGGCCGATCTGAGAAGAAAGATCGCCGGAGTGATGAATGACCGTTACCCGCAGCCCCTCCCCGGTCAGTTCACCGTTGATCTTTTGCCCCTGACGGATTCCTATCTTCATTTCGGACAGGGCTTTTATGTGAGCCTGTTTTCATTGATCGCTGCCTTTATCCTGATCATCGCCTGTGTCAATTTCATGAACTTAGCGACGGCGGCCTCAGCCGGCCGGATAAGAGAAGTCGGTCTCCGGAAGGTCGTGGGCGCTCGAAGGCCCCAGCTCATCCAACAGTTCCTCGGAGAGTCCCTCCTGATCTCCGCAATCGCCCTCGTTTTATCTCTGGCCCTGGTCCGGGCCTTCCTCGGCCCCCTGAACACTTTGACGGCCAAAAAGATGTCCTTTCAACCGTTCCAGGACCCGCAGTTGTTGATCTTCCTATTCGGGCTGATCGTCGCCGTGGCCTTATTGTCCGGGGCCTATCCCGCATTGTTTCTCTCGGCCGTCGGTCCGACCCAGGCGGTCAAGGCTTCGATCCGCAAACTGCCCGGAGGCCATTCGACTTTCCGGATTGTGACCGTGACCGCCCAATTCACCGCCTCTGTGCTCCTCATCGCCGGGACCATCGTTATTTTCAGGCAATTGAACTTCATGAGAAGCCGTCCGCTCGGCCTCCGGACGGACCACATCATCCAGATCCCGCTGAACAGGGCTTTGCTGAGCCGCATCTCGGCCCTCGAGACCGAGCTCAAAACCCATCCGGGCGTCCTGAACGTCACGGCCGGACAGGCCGTTCCCTACGACGAGGACTTCAAAACGGGCGGGCTGGAATGGCCGGGGAAGGCTCGAGACCTCATTCCGATCGTCCGCTATTCCCTTGTCCGGCCCGAGTATCTCGAGACCTTCGGAATCGAGATTCTCGACGGGCGTTCTTATTCCGCCGCGAGGCCCGCCGACTTCGACAACTATATTATCAACCAGGCGGCCGCACGGTACATGGAGATGGACTCTCCCGTCGGGCAGCCGCTGAGCTTCTGGGGAAGGAAGGGAACGATCATCGGGATCGTCGGGGACTTTCACCAGGTCTCCCTGCATAGAGAAATCATGCCTCAGATCATGACGGCCAATCCCGCTTTCTATGGGGGACTCAAATACGTTTTTGTCAAAATCCGCCCGGACAACATCCCTGAAACGCTGGCCTTCATACAGCGGACTTTCGAGAAAATCGCCCCCATGTTCCCCTTTGAGTCCTCCTTTATCGACAAGGGGATCGACGACCTCTATGCCTCGGAACAGCGTCTGGGCCGGATCTTCGGTTATTCCTCCTTCCTGGCGATCTTTATTTCCTGTTTGGGCATTTTCGGCCTCGCCTCGTTCACGGCCGAGAAGCGGACAAAGGAAATCGGGATCCGCAAAGTCCTCGGCGCTTCGACCTCGGATATCTCTCTTCTCCTCTCCCGGAGTTTCGCCAGGTGGCTCATCACGGCCAACCTCATCGCCTGGCCCGTCGGCTGGTATTTCATGCATCGCTGGCTCGAACGGTTCGCCTATCGGTCGGAATTGTCTCCGCTGATTTTCCTGGCGAGCGGCCTCATTTCATTTCTCGTCGCCGCGGTTCCGGTCGTGTATCAATCCCGCAGGGCCGCCTCCGTCGATCCGGTTGAGACGCTCCGTGCTGAGTGACTGGGGGATTTCGGGATAGCTCTCCGGGCTTTGGAACAGTCCAGCTTAAAAGAGGGATAAAATCTTGGCTAAGGCGCCGGCGGCGACGACCAAGATGGCCAGCACGAAAATCGCGTTCCACGCCACCGCCTTGGGTCCGCGAACGACATCCTCGCCCAGATAGCTCTTCATGTTGTGGAGGAGGAAAAATCCCAGGTAAGCGACGGGCATCATGATCAGGTTGAGCGAAGAAGTCGCCACCGGGACCCAAAAGGGGAGGGAAGCGAAGGCACCCAGCACTCCGATATTGGCCAGCATCGTCGATGCCTTATAGGCCCGGCCGTGGAGTTCGAAGCCGAACATTTCGCTGAGCACGAACCCGCAGAGAAGCATCTCCAGGACCATGGTGGTGAAGCACATGCTGACGACACCCAGCGAGAAAACGACCCGGCCCAGGGTGAGACCGATGAGCGGCTCGAGGGCGTGGGCGGCATCAACGGCTCCGCGGACCTGGATGCCGCGGGCGTGGAGCGTGTTGGCGCAGGCGATGGTGACGAAGCTCGTCGCCAGGACGAACGGCAGGAACAGGGAGACGCCCAGGTCGAAATTCTTGAGGCGGAGGTGGTCTCTTCCCCAGCCGCGCGCCAGGAGCGTATAAGGGAAAAGGAAGGTCATGTTGACGCCGACGGCGGCGCCCAACATTCCGAGGACGATGGCGACCCCTTCCTTCGAGCCCGGGATATGGAATCCGAAGAATCCTTTGAATAGCGCCCCGAGGTCGATCCCCGTCTTGACGACGACCAGGAAGAAAGCGCCGATCATGAAGAAAAGCATATACTTCAGGCTGCGCTCGAAGGTCCGGAGGGACCGGCGGCTCCCCCGTCCATAGCTCCAGCAGACGGCCGTCGAGGCGACCAGGAGGACAAGGACGATGGGAACGCGGGGAACGGAAAGGCCGGCGACGGAGAGGATGTCCCGGAGGACTGCTGTCCCGAGCGCATACTGAGGAAACTGCCAGACGATCGAGGCCAGCAGGACGTTGAATCCCCAGAAGAGGGCCACGGCGGGATGGAGGCGTTTCCAGAAAACGTCGTAAGGACGGGCTTGGGTGAGGAGTGTCTGCTGGCCGATGGAGGAAAAAACGGCGATTCCCAGGAGCATCGCCAGGGGGCTGACCCAGAGCAGCTTATAGCCGTATGCCGCGCCGGCCAGGATGGTCGATCCGGCCGAACCGGCACCCAGGGTGATGGCGCTTTGAAGCCAGCCCGGACCGGTCAGCTTCCAGTAGCCCCTCCAGCGCTGGAGTCGATGAGGGCGACCGTTGACCTCTCGAAGATAGGCGCTCTCTGCCTCCAGCGACCGGCTGTCGCGCTCCCTGACAAGCGGAAACCCCCGCCGCAGTTCTTGGCGGCTAATTGGAGAGGTCGACGGCGTTGTCTGCGTGTGCATTTCGGCTCTATTATCCCGCCCTGCCATCCTGCGGGAGCATAGGTCACCCCTCATGAGATGTCAAGGATGAGTGCAGAACTTGATGACTCATTCCTAAAATCTTGCGGGAAACAAGGGTAGGGCCAGCCGACCCTAGCGGCGTCTCAAGCGCAGAATCCCCTTTTGTTTATCGATTTCGTAGCGGAAGTGATTGAGGAAGTTGAGACCCATTAGTCCGCAATCGGGGTAGGCGAGCACGTCAACGATCAGGGCCTGGACGTTCTCGACGTTCCAGCCGTTCATGGCGATGGATTCCAGGGTGATTTCATATGCAACACCCAGCCCTCCGACGCCAGAGACCAGCTTGACGGTGGTCCGGTCATCGATCTCGATCCCCAGGTACTCCAAGGCGGAGGATGGGATCGTGCACATCTCGGCTCCCGTGTCGAAGATGAACTTTTGCCGATACCGGCCGTTGAGGTCGGCATAGACAGGGATATGTTCTTCCCCGGGATTGAAGCGGATAGTCAGGGCCTCGCTTTCTTCCTGTTTTGCTTTGACTTGGTTTTCCAGTTGCGAAACCCGGTTCTTCAAGAGTGGCGGATAATCCCGAGCTTGCAGGAGCTCCTGGGCCCGGCCATAGTCTTCCTCGGCCATTGCCGCTTCCACGCCCAAGAGACGGATCTCCGGGTCGTCGGGGAAGGCCTTTCTCGCCATGTCGAAGGCCGACATGGCGTTGAAATAGCCTCCCTCGGTGATAATCTTTCTCAACCAATCTTTATAAAGCTGTGCGTGGAACGAGTCGAGCCCGCCGAGGCTCTGTCCACGGGCGGCAGTGTAATCCCTCTTGATGGTTTCCAGATATTGGATGCCCCGGTAATGGTCTTTGGATTTGACCATGGCCAGGACCGCATCCTGGACAAGAAGCGGTTTCGAACTTTCCAGGAGAACCTGGGGGCTCAAAACGCGAAGTACCTCATCTGCCCGTCCCTCCCGGGTGAGAGCCGCGGCCAGAGCGTGCATCTCTGTTATTGCGTTTCCCATCCTGAGTGGAGAGGGGAGGTCTTCGGCGGCCAGAATCTGGGGCCTGGTAAAGCCCCTGGCGAATATTTCGAGTCTTTCCAGCTCCGGCGCCATCCCCTTGATCGCCAAGGCCCGGCTGAAGTCGGCTTCCCGGCTGGCGGAAAGAGCGGCAAAGAGCTGATTAGCTCCGATCCTTGGCTCAAGACCTCCATCGACGGCGTCCGTCCAGATGAAACCTCTGTCGAGTCCGTTGCCGAAAGTCCAGCCGACCAGCCGGCCGTCTTGGATCAGAATCCCAGGGACTCTCATCTCTTCCGGCAGAGGAAAGGCGGCGAATGAACCTCTCCTCTCTCTCGTATTGATATCGACGGGAATGATGGAGGTGCTAGGCCCCAGGGGACGCCAGGAGAGAGTTTCCCTCGGCTTCCAGGCCGCAAGATCCGGCGTGTTCAAACCGGAACCAGTCTCCACCTGCCACATCGCCACAGGATCTCCGGCCGACCAGATCCCCCGCTCGAGGCGGATCTCTCCGGAGTCGCCGCTTTGGAAGAAGGTCGAATTCCCGCCGAGAAGCGCCGCGGCCGGCAGTGCGATCCAGCCGTCATCGAAGACGGTGACGCCCCAGCGGGAGACTTCGTGATCAGAGATATCGAAAACAATCGCCTGGCCAACGATGAGAGAAGTCAAGTCGGCCTTGAGCGGAGTGGGGGAGGATGCTGTAGCGTTCAAAGACTCGACATCTCCGGCCTCATCCGGCTCCGGCGGCCTGAGCAGGGAAAAATAAAGGACCCCGCAAAGAGCCAAGATAACCGCTGCTCCGGCCAGCAACGGAAGCCTGGGGATCTGTACCCTCTTCGGCCTCGGCCTTCGCAATAGGGGAGCTCCGCACCCGGAACAATATACCGAGGAGTCCGGGTTGCTGGTCTGACATTTCCGGCAGATCATCGAATACCCCTTACGGCATCGTCTTGAAGCTCATGACTTGAAGTCATTTTATGCCAAAGCTCCCCTAAGCTCAAATTCATGTATCTCGCTGTAGCATATCCAGTAACTTCCTGCCTTCCGATGCTGCCCCATTGACAAAAACAGTTTACAATTTGAAGGCAAGAAGGGAAAATGTCTATCGCGTTCGGGAAGCGGTTTCCAATCTGAACGAAAGAAAACAAAATAAGGGATAGCCGGAGACGGAGAATGCGGTCTGAACGGATGAAGCTCTTATTCCTGTTCGGGGCTATAGCAGGCCTCTTTATGGTGACTACTTCAGCTGGCCCGGCTCAAGAATTCCCCAAAGGCCAAATCATCGGCAAGGTCGTTTGTGCCAAGGACAGCCCTTTTAGCTATGCTCTCTATCTGCCGTCCGCTTACACCGTCGAAAAAGAGTGGCCGGTGATCGTCTGCTTCGATCCCCGGGCCCAGGGCCGGCGGCCTGTCGAACTTCTCCGGAGCGCGGCCGAGTCCTACGGCTATATCGTTGCCGGCTCTCTGGATTCGAAGAACGGCCCCTTGGAACCATCCCAGCAGGCTGCCAAGGCCGTCTGGGCGGATATCCGGGAGCGTTTTTCCATCGACCCGGAACGGGTCTATGCGGCCGGTTTCTCCGGAGGAGCGGAAGTGGCCGTTCTCTTTCCTTACTTTATCGAGACAAAGGTCGCCGGGATCATCTCCTGCGGGGCGGGGCTTCCTTCCCGGCATGAGCCTCAATGGGTTAAGCCGGCTTCCTATTGCGGGATAATCGGCAACCTCGATTTCCGGTACTGGGACATGGCCCGCCTGGAGGAGCAGTTCGACAAAGTCGAGGTGACCCACAGCATCATCTTCTTCGACGGCTGGCACCAATGGCCGTCTGCTGAGCGGCTGGGCGAAGCCGTCGCGTGGCTGGAGCTCGTCGCCATGAAGAGCGGGCTCAGGGCCAAACAGATTCCGTTTATCGAAGCGGAATACCAAAAAAGGTTGGGTAAAGCCCAGACCCTGGAAACGGAAGGCCGTCTGGTCCGCAGCGTCCATGAGCTCGAAGGTATAGCCGCGGACTTCACAGATTTGCTGGACATATCGGGAGTAGAAAAAAAAGTCCTGGAGATCAAGGGCCGGCCGGAGTATCAAAAGATGGAAGAAGAAAAGCGGGCGGCCGAGGAAAAGGAGCTCATCCTCCAGCCGCGAAGCCTTCAGGTCTTCGCCAACTTCGATCAACTCGTTTCCAGTCAGGCGACCGTCCGGCTCAAGGACATCGTCCGGGCGCTGGGCGTCGATGCGCTGCTCGCCGATTCCAACCAGAAGAAGGATGTTTTCCGGAGCGAGATGGCCAAGCGGATTTTATCCCAGATCACCATCCTGGCCGACCAGCGCGGCTTCAAGGCCCGGGATTCCGGCAACTTCCCGCTGGCGGTTTTATGCTTCGAGCTGGCCGTGAAGTCGGGCGCCGGGCATCCGCTGAACCCGGGCGAACAATACAATCTCGCCGCTGCTTACGCCCTTTGGGGCAAAACAAGGGACGCCCTGAAAAACCTCAGGCTGGCGGTGGAGAAAGGGTTCCAAGACCTCGAGTTCCTCGAGAATGATAGAGACTTCGATGCCCTCCGCGGCACTGAAGAATACATAGCTCTCGTCAACCGGCTCAAATCGAAAGGGAGCTGACGCCGTCCTCAGCTTCACGGAACAAATCCTATCTTTGGGTGTGCTTTTGGCGTGGTTGACTTCGATTTCGATATTGGATAAGTCTAGACTCCCCCTGAATCCTCGACGATGACAGGAGGAATGGATGGACGTTCTTTCCCTCAGCCGCCTGCAGTTCGCGGTGACCGCCATGTTTCATTTCATCTTTGTGCCGCTCACCCTCGGCCTTTCTCTCCTCGTCGCCTTCATGGAGACGCGCTACCTGGCGACCAGCGACACCATGTACCTCAAGATGGCCAAATTCTGGGGGCGGCTCTTCCTGATCAATTTTGCCCTCGGTGTGGTCACCGGCATCACCATGGAGTTCCAGTTCGGGATGAACTGGGCCGAGTATTCCCGTTATGTCGGCGACATTTTTGGGGCGCCGCTGGCGATCGAGGCCACGGCCGCGTTTTTCCTGGAATCCACGTTCATCGGGCTCTGGGTGTTCGGCTGGAACAAGGTATCCAAGAAAGTCCACGTCCTGGCGATCTGGCTGGTCGCGATCGCCACCAACCTGTCCGCTCTCTGGATCCTATTGGCCAATGGCTGGATGCAGAGACCGGTCGGCTACGTCCTGAGAAACGGCCGGGCCGAGATGACCGATTTCGGCGCCCTGGTCGGGAATCCATTCGGCTGGGTGACCTTCGCTCACACCGCCCTCTCCGGCTATGTCCTGGCGGCTTTTTTCGTCATGGGAGTCTCGGCCTATCATCTCCTGCGCAAGAACGAAGTGACGCTCTTCCGGTCGTCCTTCCGGATGGCCGCGGTCTTCGGCCTGGTGAGCGCCGTGCTCGTCGCCGGAAGCGGCGACCAAAGCGCCGTCCAGGTGGCCAAATACCAGCCGGCCAAACTGGCGGCCATGGAGTCGTTCTGGGAAACCCGCGCGGGAGCGCCCTTCACGCTCTTTCTCTGGCCTAACGCCAAGAACGAAGGGAACGCCTTCGAGTTCCTGCCCATTCCCAACGGGCTCAGCCTGATGGCCCATCATCGCGCCGACTCCGAGGTCATGGGGCTCAAGGCCTTTCCCCGGGATGAACGTCCTCCCGTACTGGTGACCTTTCTCAGCTTCCGGATCATGGTCGGACTCGGACTGCTGTTCATCCTGTTGGCTTCCGTCGGACTGTGGAAGGCTTTCCGCGGCAGGCTGGAGACGAGCAGGCGTTTCCTCAAGATCATGCTGTACAGCATCCCGCTGTCCTATATCGCCATCCAGCTCGGCTGGCTGGTCACGGAAATGGGCCGGCAGCCCTGGATCGTCTACGGCCTGATGAAGACGTCGGCCGGCGTTTCCCGCTCTCTCCAGCCGGCCCAGGTGGTTGTCTCTCTTATCGGTTTCACCGTCGTTTACGGGCTTCTGGCCGTGGTCGACGTCTTTCTGCTCGCCAAGTACAGCCGCCGGGGGCCTGATGATGACCTCACTGGCTTTCTGAAATTGTCTTCGCAAAGGGAGGCATGAGATGGCCTTCCAGATCGTCTGGTTCATTCTCTGGGGAGTCCTCTGGGCAATTTACTTCATGCTCGACGGGTTCGACTTCGGAGTTGGGATCCTCTACCCATTCCTTGCTCGGAACGAAGGAGAAAAAAGTGTGGCCCGCCGGGCCATCGGTCCCGTTTGGGACGGGAATGAGGTCTGGCTTATTACGGCCGGCGGGGCCACGTTCGCCGCCTTTCCCGCGGCCTATGCTTCGATGTTCAGCTATCTCTACTCCGCCCTGCTTATTATCCTGTTCGCCCTGATTTTCCGGGGTGTTGCCCTGGAATTCAGGCACAAGGGGGAATCTGCCGCCTGGCGCAGGGCCTGGGACACGGCGTTCTTCTTGGGGAGCCTGGTGCCGTCGCTGCTTTTCGGCGTCGCCTTCGGCAACATCTTCAGGGGGCTGCCCATCGATGCCGAAGGCTATCACGGAACGCTCCTCTCCCTGCTCAATCCCTATGGGCTCTGGACGGGCCTCTTTTTTGTCCTGCTGTTCCTGGTCCACGGCGCCCTCTGGCTGGCGCTGAAGATCGAGGGGGACCTGGGGACGAAAGCACTGCGCTTTGTTCAGACCGGATGGTATATCCTCCTGGCCGCCGCGGTCATCTTCCTGGGCTGGACGGTGCTTTCCACCCGGCTGGAAGACAATTACCTCCGGTGTCCCTACTGGCTGGTTGTGCCTTTCCTGGCAGTCGCTTCTTTGCTTCTGATCAAAATTTCGGCTGCCCGGAAAAACATCCCGGGAGCGTTTTTCGCCTCTTGCGCGACGATCATGCTCGTGACCTTCACCGGGATCATCGGGCTTTTTCCGGACCTGATTCCCTCACGCCTCGACCCGGCCTATAGCCTGACCGCCTTCAACGCCTCTTCGAGCCCCTACACGCTCCGGATCATGACCATCGTGGCGCTCGTTTTCGTCCCGGTCGTGATCGGCTATCAGGTCTGGGTCTACCGCGTTTTCCGTAAAAAGATCGGCAGCGTCGAGGTCGCAGAACAGGGCGCCGAGTACTAATGTACCCAACCCCGAGCCATGGTTGAAATTATGAAGAGCTTGCAATAATATATGGGGCACTATGAAGCTGGACGATAACATCAACTATATCGCCTCGGGATTGGAGCGGTCGGGGACCTCCCTGCTCATGCAGATCCTGCATGCCGGCGGCGTGCCCCTGTCCTTCGACACGGAATCACGTCCGCCGGACGACAACAATCCGCGCGGCTATTTCGAGCTCGAGGGCGGGAAGATCATCAGCCGGCTGATGAACAACACCTTGCCTCTGGCCGATTTCCGGGGCCGGTTCATCAAGATCACCGCATTCGGGCTGAAATTCCTGCCTCCGGGGAAGTACCGCGTCATCTACACAGAACGGAATATCGAGGAGGTCCTCGACTCCATGGAAAAGATGGCCAGGGTCCAGGACCGGGACCGGGAGGAAACGAAGACCAGCTTTATCAAGCTGAACGAGATAATCAAAAGCCTGGTCACCAAGAGGGAGGATATCGACGTCCTGTTCGTGAATTACAACCAGATCGTGGCCGATCCCAAGACCCAGATCCGGAAGATCTGTGATTTCCTCGGCGCGGCCGGAGAAAACGAAGCCGCCATGGTCGCGGCCGTCGACCAGAAGCTGTACCGGAAACGAAGACCAAACGCCTAGCCCGCCGTCTTTCGAATCTCAACCGGGAGGGAGCAATACAATGACCAGCCAACGTCTCTTCATGGTTATCCTCATGGCTGTTTGTCTTGTGTCTACAGTCGCGGCCGGGGACCTCAAGATCCTGGTCGATCATATCGGCTATGAACCGGCCGGTGCGAAGCGGTCTGTCATCCGGGGCGGTCCGGATGACCTGGCGGACGGGTTCAAGGTCGTCGATGCAGAGACGGGGAAGGTGGTCCTTTCCGGAGTCCCTGCTTCCGTTGGCTCCGTCCGGAAGTGGAAGGGCTGGCGTTTCTGGACGGTCGATTTCAGCGCCGTCGCTCAGGAAGGCCGCTATCGCATCGAGTGTTCCTCACCGGGGGGAACGGTCCGGTCCTCTCCCTTTCTTGTCCAGAAGAATGTCCTGGAGAGGAGCGCTCTGTCGGATGTCGTTTATTACTTCAAGAGCCAGCGCTCGTCCGGGCGGCTTGACCAGGCCGACAGGAGCATGAAGATCGAAGGCAAAGAAGGAGTGACAGTCGATGTCCACGGCGGTTGGTATGACGCTACCGGAGACTACGGAAAACATCTCTCCCATCTCTCCTATTCGACATACTTCAATCCCCAGCAGATCCCGCTCACGGTCTGGAGCCTGCTGGCCTCCCACCGCGAGTTGAGCCGCCGGGGCGATCCTTATTTTCAACAGTATCTGCGGCGGCTGCAGGACGAAGGACTCTTTGGGGCCGATTTCCTGGTCCGGATGAAGAATCCGTCCGGCTCTTTTTATATCACCGTCTCGGGCCGCGGCCCGGAAAAGAAGCCCGAGGACCGACTGATCACGGCCAAGGCGACGCGGCACATCATCCTGACGTCCGAGACCAAGGACAAGTTCCGCGATTACGGCAAAACGAGCATCACGGATCAGGCGTCCTATGAGGCCGGTTACCGGGAAGGAGGCGGAATAGCCATTGCCGCGTTGGCCCTCGCTGCGAGCCTCGGGGTGTCCGGAGACTTTGCGCCCGCCGACTACCTCAGAGCGGCCGAGGACGCCTTCAGCTTCCTGGAAGAGAACAATCTTCTCTTCACCAACGACGGCCGGGAGAACATCGTCGACGACTATTGCGCCCTGATGGCCGCAACCGAACTCTTCCGGGCGACGAAAGCCGACAAGTACACGGAGGCCGCTTCGAAGCGCGCCCGGAAACTGATCGACAGGCTGACAACCAGCGGACAATATAAGGACTACTGGAGGGCGGACGACGGCGACCGGCCGTTCTTCCATCCCGCCGATGCCGGACTGCCCCTGGTCAGCCTGATGAACTATTTCGAGACAGCCGACGCCGCCCTGAAGGAGGAGATCCGAGACGCCGTCCGACGGTCGATGACCTTCGAGCTCGCGGTGACGGCGGAAGTGAGCAATCCCTTCGGTTATGGCCGTCAGCTTGTCCAGAGCGGGAAGGGCGTCCGGCGAACGAGCTTCTTCTTCCCTCACGACACCGAGACGGCACCGTGGTGGCAGGGGGAGAACGCCCGGTTGGGTTCGCTGGCCGCCGCGGCCCGCTTGGCTTCGAGAATCTTCTCCGACGACCGGGAATTCCAGTTCGGAGTCAAAGCCTTCGCTCAGGACCAGCTGAACTGGATCCTCGGCCTCAATCCTTTTGACAGCTGCATGCTCTACGGCCGGGGGAGGAACAACCCGGAGTACATGTTCTTCGATTCTTACGAATACATGAACGCCCCGGGCGGCATCTCGAACGGAATCACGGCCGGATACACCGACGAGGAAGACATCGATTATAACCTTCACTTCGCGGTCACCGGCAAAGACGACGATTGGCGGTGGACGGAACAGTGGCTGCCGCATGCCTCCTGGTTCCTGTTCGCCGTCGCTCTCGGCGACGACTGACCGACCGCATCGATTCTCTTTTAGGCCGGAGCCGCTTCAAGGAAGCGTTCTCCCTCGACCGGGCTAGCAGCCGAGCTTCCAGGCCCCCGCTTCTTTTTTCAGGACACAGACCGATTTGCCATCCGTCTTGACCACGATCTTCGCTTCCAGAGGCTTCGGGGCGAGCAGGATGTGGAGCGTGTAGGTGCCTTCCTTGAGTTTGACCTCCTCTCCGCCGACGATCCCCCGGCCGGCCACTTCGCCCTTCTCGTTCAAGACGATATACTCGACCTGGAGAGTTTGCTCCAGGGCCGAAAGAAGCTCGCCAGCGTTCTTGGCATCGAGATAGCGGCCCTCCGTCGACTTGGCGATGGCCTCGAGCTGCTCGCGCGACTCCTTCTCCTTGATGTCAAACCCGACGACATGGACTTTGAGCTCAAGGCCCGATGTCTTGATGGCCGGGGCGATGGACATGATATCGCCGTTGCAGCTCTCGATTCCGTCGGTGACGAGGATGACCGACCCGTTGGGGATCTTCTCGAAGTCCTTAATCGCCTCGAGAACGGAATGGACCAACGGCGTCTTGCCCTTGAGCTGGATCTTGTTAACGGTCTCGATGAGCAGGGCTTTGGCCAACGGCCCGATAGGAACGAGAAGTTCGGTGTCGGTGCAGGCCCGCCGGTCGTTGAGGCCGTACCTGTGGCCATAGACCCGCAAGCCGACGTTCATGGATTCCGGCAATCCGTTGATGATCTGAGTCAAGACCTGGCGGGCGATGGTGATCTTCGCTTCACCGGCAATCTGGCCCCACATCGAGTTGGAGGCGTCCATGATGATCTCGACGTTCTTCGAGGCCTCTTTCTCCGCGCCTTTTTCAAATTCCACGCTGATTGTCCCCGACCCGAGCCGCTTGACCGGCGACATGTAGATCGGAACGTGCCCGCAGCAGAACTCCAGCATCAGCGCGCCGAGGGCCTCTCTGTAGATATCGAGCCTCTCTTCGTTCCTTGCCCCATCCCAGGTTCCGTCGGCATTCTGGTGATCGACGAGGAAACGGCACATCCAGTCCTTCCAGATGCGCCAGTCGTCCCCGCCGGCCAGGTACATGACGCGCGTCCCGTAATACCAGTAATAAAAGGGGTAGCCGTCACCCGGCTCTTCGACATTCCACCGGGGAGCGAAGTCCTGCATAAAACGTATGGCGGGGGGGATCATCGGATCCTTGGGATACCCGGAAAGCTGAAGGGAAAGCGCGCCCATCCCGGCGCGAGCGCAGGATGATCCTGCGTCTCCGGGTGAGTTATACCTGAACGATCCGTCATTTTTCCCCTGGAGAGACCTGACAAAATCGGCCGCCGCGGGGAATGTCCATTCGGGCACGGTGAAGCCCGCGTTGACGGCGGCCTTGAGGGCAAGGACTTGCCAGCCCGTTACGGAAATATCAGAATCCGCGCTGTCCGGGTTATAACGCCATCCACCGTAGGCGCGGGAATCCTGTTGAATCGGTCCTTTCAATGTCTCGGGCTTGTGCTCAGTATTCTGGGAGCGGATGATGAGCTGCACGGCCTCCCGGGCGATGGGCTCCAGGCTCTCGTCATCGAGGTCCACGAGAGCTTCGATCACGGCCAGCGTGGTGATGGCGTGCTGATACATCTCCTGCGTGCCGAACGTGCCCCCGCGGTTGGCCGCGTCCCTCGAGCCTTCTGGATACTTGGAGCTCGGGATGTATTTGGATTTCAGGAAGTCGAGGGCCGCCTTGACGTTGGCCGAATAATCCTTCTGGACGCACTTGGCGCCGACAAAGGCCATAATGGACAATCCCGTGTAGGCCTGTTGATATCGCGCCCAGGAGCCGTCTTTCTGCTGGGTGGAAGCCAGCCGATCGAGGGCCTTGATCAGGGCCTGCTGGACTTCTTCGGGAGAGGCCGGGGGTTTTTGCGGCTTTCCGGCGTAGAGCATGTATTCGGCGCCGGTGTTCTGCCCGCTCCGGGCTCGGACTCTCAGATAATAGGTCCCCGGCTTGAACTTCATCTTAACGATCTCTTCTCCTTGACCGGTTTCTCCTCGATTGGATTGATCGAGCCGGCTTTCTTTAAGGTCGAGAAGCTCAAGACTCCATTTCACCCCAGGAATCCCCGAAATCTGCATGACGATCGTATCGACGCCGGGCGCAGGAATATTCAGCACGTAGTAATCCCGGTCATCCTCCCCATTGATATGTCCGACGAGGGGAGAGTTCAGTTCGATCTTGCTGGCCTGTTTGATGTCGTTGTTAGGCTCGGCCTCCTGATTTTCCTGCCAGGGTCCGAGAAGGCGCGTGTTAAGGATATACTTATCCGTAATGTTCTTCTGGTAACCTTTCACCCAGATATAATAGGTGCCCTCGGTGACGGTGAAATATGACACTGATTCCGGCTCGCCTTTTTTGGTGTCGTTGACGTCCCAAAGTACCTTATACTCCTGATCAAGAATCTGGAGCCGGCTATCTGCGCCGGGGACGGCGCTGATAGCGACCTCGATGTTGTTTTTGCCCGGCTGATCGACGATCAGCTTGTAGTAATCCTCGTCGCCGTCACTTAAATAATAACCTTCCCTGCTCTGCCCGAGCCGGAGATCTGTCGCGTCCTCTTTCCGGTTATTGGGTTCCGCTTCCATCCCTTCCTTCCAGGGACCCAGAATCTTCGTGCTCAGCGTGTACGGATAGTTCTTGTTGGCATCCCGCCCATAGATCCGGATGGAGTAGGTGCCCTGGTCCAAGGCAAGGTTGAAGATGGATTCGGGACCGTTCTCCTTGGTGTCGTTGACAGTCCAGATCCGGTTTCCCCCCTCGTCGTGGAGATTGAGCTCGGCGTTGACTCCGGGAACGGCCGAGAGGTCGATCCGGACCAGATTCCTGCCCGGCGCGTCATTGGTCAGTTTGTACCAGTCTTCATCTCGCCCATGATCGAAATAACCCTGGACGCTCCGGACCAATGGGAGGTCATTGGCCATCTCGCGACGGTCGTTGGGCTCGGATTCCCAGCCGTCCTGCCAAGGGCCCGTTATTCTTATGGTCAAGGTGTATTTTTCCTTGGCGGCCTTTCCGCTGGCGTAGATTCGGACGTAATAAATACCGGGTTCGACGGGGAAATGCGTTAAGGATTCGGGCTCGCTTTTCGGCGCGTCGTTGAGTTCGATAAGCCTTTGATTGCCGGCATCATAGAGATAGAGATGGGTATCGATATCCGGGACAGCGCTGAGGTCGACTTGAAGATAATTCTTGCCCGGTTTGTCCACCATGAGCTTGAACCAGTCATCATCCCGATCCTTTTGAAATTGGCCTTCCACGGTATCGTCGACACGGATTTCCTGGGCCTGGTCGCGATTGTCGTTCGGCTCAACCTCGGGCTTTATCTGGGCCCGGGCCGGCGAAAGAAGACAAAGAGAAATCAGAACGGATAAAAATACGAGATAAAAAAGCCTCCCCCTCTTCCATTTTCCTATCACCAGCACCTCCTTTTGGCCTAATTGAGAGTCCACTTATTCTCGACTCTCTTGAGCGTGTAGGTCACCGCTGCGCCCGTTTTTATCGTCACTTTGGTCTCGAGAGGCTGAGGGGCGAGCAGGATGCGGAGAATGTAAGTGCCTTCTTTGAGTTTAATCGCCTCTCCGCCGACCATTCCCTTGGCCATCAAGTGGCCTTTGTCATCGAGAACCTGGAATTCGACCCGGAGCGTCTGCTCCAGGGCCGAGAGAAGGTCACCCGCATTCTTAGCATCAAGATATCGTCCTCCAGTGGATTTGGCGATGGATTCAAGCTCCGCCCGCGCTTCTTTCTCCTTGATGTCGAAGCCGACGATATTGACCTTGATGTCCAGGCCCGACTTCTCGATGGCCGGGGCGATGGAGTTGATGTCGCCGCCGCAGCTTTCGATGCCGTCGGTGATGAGGATGATGCTGCCGTTGGCGATCTTCTCGAAGTCTTTGATGGCCTCGAGGACGCTCAGCACCAGCGGCGTCTTGCCCTTGAGTTGGATCTGGTTAACCGTATCAACAAGCCGGGCTTTGGCGATAGGGCCGATGGGGATAAGAAGTTCGGTGTCTGTGCAGGCCTTGAGATCGTTCAGGCCGTATCTGTGGCCGTAAACCCGAAGGCCGACGCTCAGCGAGTCCGGCAGGCCGTTGATGATTTGAGCGAGGACTTTCCGGGCGATGGTGATCTTGGCTTCCCCGCTGATCTGCCCCCACATCGAATTCGAGGCATCGAAGATGATCTCGATATTTTTGGCTGTTTCAGGGGCGGTCTCTTTCTCGTAGATGACGCGGAGAGCTGTCACCTCGGGCGCCTTGGGCGGCTTGGGCATGTAGGCCGGCAGGTAGCCGCAGCAGAACTCGAGCATCATGGCGCCGAGCGCGGTCGAGTAAATCAGACCGACATCTGCCTCATTCTGCTCGCCGCTCCAGCTTCCATCCTCGTTCTGGTGGTCGACGAGGAAGCGGCACATCCAGTCTTTCCAGACCCGCCAGTCATCGCCTCCGGTAAAGAGCATCGCCCGCGTCGCATAATACCAATAATAAAAGGGATAGCCGTCCCCTGGGCTTTCCACGTTCCAGGTCGGAGCGTGGTCCTGCATGAACCGGCGAGCACCCAGCACCTCTTTCTCTTCGGGAAAGCCGCAGAGCTGGAGAGACAGCGCGCCCATCCCCGCCCGGGCGCAGGAGTCTCCACCGGGGGACGTATAGCCGAAAGATCCTGAGTCCTTGTTATAGAGGGACTTCACGTATTGAGCGGCGGCTGAGAACGCTCGGTCAGGGATATCGAATCCTGTATTTTTCCCTGCGCGCAAAGCCAATACGTGCCATCCAGATACGGATATATCGCTGCCAGTGGAATTTGGGGCATAGCGCCAGCCTCCGTAGGAGTCGGAGTCAGCGCTGACCGGGCCGTCCAGGCCTTCCGGTTTGGTCTCTATATTTTGGGATTGGATGATGAGCCTAAGGGCGCCTTCTGTCATCGGTTTTAGCCCGGGATCTTTCAGCTCACTGAAGGCTTCTATAAAAGCCAGGGTAGCTATAGCGTTCGTGTACATACCATTGGACGCGTCAGACCAGGCGCCCTGGGGCGCTGCACTGTCCTCAAAAAGGAGTTCCGTAGAATACTCTGAGCGAAGATAGCCGAGACCGGCCTGGATCGACTTAGAATAATCCTTGGGAACGCATTTTCCCCCGATCAAAGCCATTAAGGCGAGACCGCTCTTCCCGGGATGCTCTTCCTCGAAATATCCCTCGGCCTCCTGACGTGAGGCCAAAAAGTCCAGGGCTTTCCTGAGGGCCTGGGTCACCTCTGCGGGTGAAGCTGGAGTTTGAAGGGACTTTCCCGCCCGCAGCGTGTAGGGTGTGCCGGCGTTTGCCCCTCTGCGGGTGCGAACCCGGATATGATATTTTCCCGCCTTCTGTCTCAGCCGGACGATGGCTTCCCCTCCGCCTTCCCCATTCCCGTTCATCTCCTCCGACTCCTCTTCTCCGGGCGCCCGGACCTCGAGGCGGAGGTCCACAGCTGGAACGCCCGTGACCTCGACGACCAGGATGTCGACGCCGGGCTCGGGGATGGTCAGTAAGTACCAATCCTCGTCGTCCTCGGGGTCGGCGTAGCCCTTGATCTCACGATTCAAGGTCAGCGGATTGGCCTGGGACATTTCCTCATTGGGCTCTTTCTCCGTGGCCTGTTGGGCCGGAGCGGCCGAAATGAGGGACAGAAAAACTATGATAAAAGTCATCGCGCCTTGCATCAGCCCGACCTTCCTGATGGTATTCTATCAAACCTCAGTTCAGGATCCACTTGCCTTGCTCTTTCTCGAGCGTGTAGGTCGCCGCTTCGCCCGCTTTGATTGTCACCCTGGTCTCGAGAGGCTTAGGTGCGAGCAGGATGCGGAGGATGTAGGTGCCTTCCTTGAGCTTGACCGCTTCTCCGCCAACCACGCCCTTGCCTATCACTTGGCCTTTATCATCGAGAACCTGGAACTCGACCCGGAGCGTCTGTTCGACGGCCGATAAAAGCTCACCGGCGTCCTTAGCATCCAGATAAATTCCTCCCGTGGAGCCGGCGATCGTCTCGAGCTCCGCCCGCGCTTCTTTCTCTGTGATATAGAATCCGACGATGTTCACCTTGAGGTCGAGGCCCGACTTCTTGATGGCCGCGGCGATCGAGTTGATGTCGCCGCCGCAGCTCTCGATGCCGTCGGTGATCAGGATGACGCTGCCGTTGGCGATTTTTTCGAAATCTTTAATGGCCTCGAGCACACTCAGCACAAGCGGTGTCTTGCCCTTGAGTTGGATCTGGTTAACCGTATCGACAAGCTGGGATTTGGCGATCGGGCCGATGGGGATAAGAAGTTCGGTATCTGTGCAGGCCTTGGGATCGTTCAGGCCGTATCTGTGGCCGTAAACCCGAAGGCCCACGCTCAGCGAGTCCGGCAAGCCGTTGATGATTTGAGCGAGGACCTTCCGGGCGATGGTGATCTTGGCCTCCCCGCCGATCTGCCCCCACATCGAATTCGAGGCATCGAAGATGATCTCGATATTTTTGGCTATCTCAGGAGCGGTCTCCTTTTCGTAGATGACGTGGAGAGACGTCACTTCGGGCGCCTTGGGCGGCTTGGGCATGTAGGCCGGCAGGTAGCCGCAGCAGAACTCGAGCATCATGGCTCCCAGGGCCGTGGTGTAAACAGGCGCATAGCTTTCCTCCGCCTGCCGGCCGTCCCAGCTTCCGTCCGCGTTCTGGTGGTCGGCGAGGAAGCGGCACATCCAGTCCTTCCAGATCCTCCAGTCATCGCCTCCGGTGAAGAGCATCGTCCGTGTCGCATAGTACCAGTAATAGAAGGGGTAGCCGTTCCCCGGGATCTCCACATTCCAGACCGGGGCGTGGTCCTGGATATAGCGATGGGCCCCCTGCACCTCGCTCTCATCTGGGAAGCCGCAGAGCTGCAACCCGAGCGCGCCCATGCCGGCCCGAGCGCAGGAATCGCCTCCGATGGATGTATAGCCGAAAGAGAGCTGATCCTTGTCGTAAAGAGATTTTAAATACTGTGCGGCTAACTTGAAGGCTTGGTTGGGGACATCGAAACCTGAATTTTGCGCCGCCCGCAAGGCCAGAATCTGCCAGCAGGTGACGGAGATATCGCTGTCGGTGCTATTTGGGTTGTAACGCCAGCCGCCGTAATCTGCGGAGTCGGCATTGATGGGGCCCTCCAAGCCCGCCGGCTTGGTTTCGATATTTTGAGCCTGGATGATGAGTTTGAGGGCGGCCTCGGTCATCGGCTTGAAGCTGGATTCTTTTCTTTCCACCAGGGCCTCGATAAAAGCCAGAGTCGCGATGGCATGGGTGTACATCTCATTGTCTGCGGCCCACCCGGCCTGGGGCGCTGCGCTGTCTTCAAAAAGGGGTTCCTTGTGGTACCGTGATTGGAGATAGCGGAGGCCGGCCTGGATCGTCTTGGAATAATCCTTGGGAACGCATTTCCCGCCGATCAGGGCCATTACGGCGAGACCGCTCTTGCCGGTATGATCTTCTTCGAAATATCCCTCGGCTTCCTGACACGAGGCTAAGAAGTCCAGGGCTTTTTTCAGAGCCTGTCCGACTTCGGCTGCGGACGCCGGCGATCGGGTGGGTTTGCCGGCGCGCAGGGTGTAGGACATCTCAGGGTTGGTGCCATCGCCGGCGCGGACCCGGATCAAGTATTTACCCGCCCGCTGCTTCAGGCGGACGATGGTTTCGCCTCCTCCTGCCTCGTTCCCGTTCATTTCGGCTGACTCCTCTTCCCCTGGAGCCCGGACCTCGAGGCAGAGGTCCACGTCCGAAACTCCCGTGAGCTCGACGACCAGGATGTCGGTGCCGGGCTCGGGGACAGTGAGCAGATACCAATCTACGTCCTGCTCGACGTTGACGTAGCCTTGGATTTCCTTGTTCAGGGATACCGGGTTGGCCTGGGATATTTCGTCGTTGGGCTCTTTTTCTGCGGCCTGCTGGCCCCTAAGGGGGATGAACAAAAGAACGAGCAGCAGCAAAGCGAAAAATCCCGAAACGACGTCTTTCTTCGGCAAGTGTTGTCTCATGACATCTCCTCCTTCATTTTTGCCCTTTCCTGGGATTTTGTGCCGGGCGGCTGTTTTATCTGTTGATCCCCTTCTGCCACAGGCCGGCGCACAATTTGCCCATGGCCCAGCTGATGGTCTGGCTGATGATGATATTTGTCCAATTCACTTCGATCGTCAGCAGTTTGCCCGCCGCCTTGTGGGCATTTTTGCAGACGACATCCCAGATGCACTTGATGACCTGTTCATCATTCTGCGGCCGCGTCCCTCGGAGAGGACTCGTGATGGCCGTGGCCATGCAGCGCATGATGTCGGCATAAATCTGGATGGCTGTTTTGAGTTGCAGGACGATGTTGACTTTCACGGCATACTGGGTCATCGCTTGCCCCATGCTGTTTTCCCCGACACCGAGGATATTTCCCGTCTCCGGATTGAGCCGCCACCAGGCCGACTGGGGCTTTCCTCCAAACTCGATCTGTTGGACCGGGGCGATGGCCCAATAGCCGGCAGCAAGATCTTTCTCGATACGTATCCGAATGTCCGGATGCATCTGGACACGACCCCAATTCGGGTCCTCGGAATTCTTGATCAGCAGCCAGTTGATCTTTTGAGCTTTTGATTCGGCAAAAATAAGGGCCGTATTATTGACTCTCCCTTGGTCAGACATTTCCTGAGCTTCGAGCACGGTGTCCAAAACTCCCTGCCCAAGCTGAACCCGGAAGGGATCCTCCTTGGCCGCCGGGCTGACCGCGACGTCATTGCTGACGATATCGAGACATTGCGATCCGAGGAGTTCTCCTTTCTCATCCAACTCGAAGGAGGAGTGAAAAGCAAAAAGATTGGGACTTTCCAGGTATGTATCTGCTGCCTGGGCACTGAATTCGAAGCGCTTGAGAGCGAGTCCATATAACTCTCCGCGGAGAAAGCGAAGTTCGGAGATCTGGGTCAAAAGATCCTGAGGCGTCAGGGAACGGTATTCCTCTTCGAGATTCAGATAAAATTCCCGATCCAGGAGCATATTCTCCGCGGCCAGGGTCTCAATAAAAGCCGGCGACAGCCGGCAGAAAAGGGGAAGAAATTCCGTCTGACCCAAGATCTTGAAATTTCGCCTGGCCTGCTGCTCTTTGGTGAGGTTCAGTTTGGCGGGGGCGCCTTTTCCCCGCGCAGAAGGTCCGAGGAGGTCAAAAACTTCCCGGCGAAAGGATCGAACCGGCTGCCCGGGTGAATGAACCTCATATTCCAGCCATTCAGCAGTCAGGTAGGCCGCATTTGCCGTCGAGCTCTTCTTAGCTTCACCGCCCGCGAGTCCGCCCAAGAGGCCTCCTGCTGGGCCCCCCTCTTCGTCCTTCTTTGAGCCCTTGGCCGTGGGCTCCTCAGTCACTTCGCCTTGGGCGTCCAGATAGGATTCCGCGACAGCTTGTCCGTCGATCTCCAAAGCGAATTTCCACTGCTTCTGTCCCAGCACGGCCGTCTTCAAGGCTTCCATCGGGTTCCTGGCGCCGAAGAGCTTTTCATCCGAAGGCCAGTCTAAGGGGAGCTGTCGCAAGACGATCGGCTTGCCGATGAGCGTAGATGGGACAAGGCGATGTTCTAGAATCGTGCTTTCTTCGAGCTGGCCCTCTTTCCACTGCTCGGCGATCGCCCGGATAACGACTGCATGAAAAAGTTCTTCTTCGATATCTTCGGGCGCGCACGTATCTTCTGCTTCAACGAGCCTGTTCCCTAGCCGCAGGCTCGGAAAAGTGGGGTCGAGGTCCACCCACTCTCCATCCTTTTCCCATTGGACCCACCAGTGATTGACCAGGGCCTCTATGGCACGGCCAGCCTGCTTTTTCGGCGGCGCTTTCGGCTGGTCTTTCACGATTTGGAGGAGGTCGGAGGTCTGCTCCTTAGCGCGCTCAGAGAGTTCTCGGCCTAGTCTTTGCCGCTCCTCCTGAGACTGAGCAAGCAGGCCGGGAAGATTGTCCTCTTGCAGTTGATATTTTTGCGCCATGAATTCGATAAGTTTTCTTTGATCCTGAAGGGAAAATCCTTGATCCTGGCTGAGCGGTGCCGGCTTCTCGCTTCCGCTCTTTCGGACCACCTCCTGCGCTTTTTCAGGAGAGAGCTGTCCGCTCGCCAGCCTGACCTCATATCCTGCCAGCCGCAGCAATTCATGGACAAGAAGCGCCCGATCCAGGCTATTGCCACGGCGGTCCATCAACACTCCAATCGGACCGCGCAGCGAGCCTTGGTAGGGCACAAGGTTTGTTTCATCGCGGACCCATTCGAATAGCCTGACCGGATCCTGTCCGGCTTTTTGCACGATCGCTTCAGGATCGAATGTGTCACGAGGGATGCGTGTCAAAGCATCCTCGATGGCGGAAAAATAGCTTTCCAGTTTGCCCTCGGTTTCGCCCGATTCGTCTGGGCGCGTTTCAGGCTGGGTCATAGACTGTGTTGTTTCCGCCCCCCCCTCCGGCCCGGGCTCTGCGCTTGTCGCCGGGGCCCCCGAGAGGGAGTCGGGTGATGAGCTATTCGCCCGCTCCGAATTCTTGGAGCCCGAACACGCGATCAACGTGCACGTGCAGAACACGAGAACCATTGCCTGAATGAGGCGGTTTTTTTGTCTAAGGCCGGAGTTGAAAATATTCACTTCGGTTACTCCTTCTTTGAGTTTTCCCCGTATCGATCACTTCAGTTGAGTGAGGTCGAAGTGTTGTTCGCTTTCATGCCCACGGTAGTGGAGCGATGTCGGCGCGGCCTCGCTCTCATAAGCCAATTCGAAGCGGACAAAAGTCTGGGGAGGGACGATGAACGGCTCCGGCGGGTGACGGAGGAGCTCCGCGGTGGCCGATTCGTCGAATTCGATCATCTCGCCGTCGGCCTCGAGCATAAACTGAGGCGAGGTCTGAATCTCGACGCCGCTCCCGACAAGAGATTGAATGCCGAGGTCAAGAATGACCCTGCCTTCCTCTCGCCGCGCCCCGAAGAGCTGGATTTCCATCGTTTTTCCGTCGCGGTGAGAGGAGAACGGCTTCGGACGCTTCAGGTCGAAGTCCGGGCTCAGCGGGAGCGAGTAGGTTTTGTTCTGGATCCGGATGCCGAGCGAGAGGTCTTTGTCCGCTGCCGGCAAGAGGAAACGGATCTGCTGGGTCTGGGAAACCTCCGGGGTGAAACGGATATAGCCGTCATCCGTCGTCGTGCCCCCGATGCAATAGTAGATATAGCCGTCCTTTGTCTGCAGCCAGATATACTCCGTGGGCTCGATCTGGATAATATTTTTCATGCTTCCGGCCTGGGACAGACTCTTTCCGCTGAGTTCGATAACGGCGCACCGCCATCCCTCTGGCGCTTCTTCACCCTCGAACTCGGGACGGAAATCCATTTTCAGGGCGGCCAGTTCAATCAGTGCGTCCTTGACAGTGCCTAGCGCTTTTCCCGGGGCCGCGCCCGTTCCCCGGGCCAATTTGACGTCGCCGCTTATGGGCACGAGGATGGATCCATAGGCGTAGTCGAGGAGCTGCAAAGCCAGGTTCTCGGACGTATCAGGAATGATGAAGACCAGGCTGAGCGGCTTTTTCTCCCCAAGTTTGGCGATGGAAAACTCGCCCTGGGGATTTGCCCCGCCCGGGACTTCCTTGGTCATTCCGTCGAGGGAGACGCTCTGTCCGTCGGCCAGGCAATAAACATGGTCGAAAAGGTTGGGAACCAGGTAAAGCACATCGACGTCGACGTATTCTTCCTTTGTTTCCTTCTTCTTGCCCATCAGGCCCCCGACACCCATCGTCCGGTCCGGCTTCCCCTCCAGGTCGCTCTTTTTGACCTTCTGTTTGGGGTGGATGTTCTCCCATTCTGTTTGAAGGACGAGATAGGCCTTGCCTTCAGGCGCCTCGCGCCCGGCCAGCTCGGTCTCGAGGCTGGACTTGATGATCCTGATCCGGGTCGCTTTGTTGGCCGGCCCGACTTGGCTCGTTGCAGCGGCGACGAATCCAAGCAGGAGACCGACATAGGACAGAATGATAGCCACCCGTTTATTCATTCGCTTTCTCCTCTTCTCACGGCCTTTCAGGCCACCCGCGAACGATGAAAATCCCCCTCCTTTCGACCTCCTCCCACCAGGGGGGGGGTCATGTTGATCGTCCGCTCTTTTCCTCCCCCCTTCTGTGGGGGAGGATAGAGGAGAGGGGGATTTTCTAGGTAACCCCGGCTCATTTCTAAATATGCGATTTGGCCGGAAAAGTCAATTCGGAAAACCGGAGCGGTTGGATCGATGAGCGATACGGTATGACCGGCGAATTCGAGCGCACGCGAACTCGGTCAGCGGACGCGCGGATAGTAGTTGCTGTACCATTTCAGGCGCGCGGCCCGGCCGTCAGGCCCCATCTCGAAGACGATCTCCTCGCCGAGTTCCTCATCATCTCTTATCCGCCGGAAAGTGTGCTTTCCCGTCTTCTTGAGCTTGGTGATGGATTTCAGGGGATTCATTGTCGGCAGGTCCATAGCCGCCAGGCTATTTTCCCAGATGATAACGGCGAGCTCGCCGCTCCAGGCGCTGTATGTCCCCAGGTACTTGTTCAGTCCGGCGTCCGGTTTCTTGGCGGCGGCCGGATTCTTGATCGAATCTTTGATGGCCGGAGCAACGAGGTCATACAGGCATTGGGCCAGAGCTTCTGAAGCCGCCTCGTGGGCGTTAGACAGAAAAATCGCCGCCACTTTTTCTTCCGGCCGGAAGAGAACGGCCGTCCGGAATCCGGGACAGGACCCGCCGTGTCCGACAAAGATCTTGGCGCCCCGGCGCCAGACGCTGAACCCGAGTCCCCAGGTTGTCTCGAAATCCGGCTCGACCCAGTGGATCCGGTACATCTCGCGAAGGGTGTTGGCGCTCAGAATTTCCGTGCCTCCTTTTTCGAGGAGCCGGAACTGCCAGGAGGCGAAGCGCGCCAGGTCCTCGGCGGTAGAGGCGAACCCGGCCGCCGGCGCGATGCCGCGAACCTGGAAGAAGGGCATCGCCTTGGGTTCGCCATCGCGGGTCAGGATGCTGTATCCCGTGGCCAAGCGGCTTCCCTTTTGGTCGGCGGGTATCTCGGGAGTTGTGTTGGACATGCCCAGGGGAGCGAGGATATGACTTTTTACGTATTGATCGAAAGGTTCCGCTGAGACGGCCGACACGACTTCGCCGGCAAGGGTGATGCCGAGGTTGGAATATTGAAAATGCGTCTCGGCGGGATAAAGGGTTTGCTGGCTGGCGATCTTTTCTTTCACCTGCTCCCGAGTGGGGAAGACGTAATCCGGCGCGGTCCAGTAGGGATACTCGGATTCCCGGGGCAGCCCGGAGGCGTGGGTGAGGAGGCCTTCGATGGTGATTTCGGGGCCTTCCGGCGCCGTCTCCTGGATTTTGAACCAGGGGAGATGCTTTTTGAGGGGGTCATCAAGGCGGAGTTTCCCGGCATCACGCAGCTGCATCACGGCGATGCTGGTGAACAGCTTGGAGATCGAACAGATGCTGTAGATGGTATCGGCGGCAGCCGGACTTTCTTTGGCGAGGTCTGCGTGGCCGTACCCGCCGCTCCAGAGAACCTGCTGGTCATGGACGATGGCCGCGGAGACGCCCGGGATGCGGTCGTAGGCGCGCTGGGCTTCGAGCCAGATCCGGGCCGCCTCGAGCGCCGTCTTGACTCGGTAGTCGGAAGCGACCTTGTCGGCCGCAGGGCCCGATGTCGCACAGAGAGTCAGGAACAACACAAGGATAGCGGAGCACATTTTCTTCATGACATCCTCCTGGCGGAAAATTTTAAGGACCGGCAAACGGTCTTCCGATCCATGATTTGCCTCCGAGCAGATTCCCGCATCCCGAAACCTCAGTTCATGATCCTCCGCAGATGGACGGGCTCGGCATGCCTCTGTCTGACTCTGTGGTTCAGGAATTCCACGAACATGGAGAAGGCCATGGCGAAATAGATATATCCCTTGGGGATGTGAAAATCCAGCCCTTCGGCGATCAGGCTCACGCCGATCAGGATGAGAAAACTGAGGGCAAGTATCTTGATTGTCGGATGGCTTTCGATGAAACGACTGATCCCGTTGACCGAGACCATCATGACGATGACGGCGATGACGATAGCCAGCACCATGATGCCGACCTGGCGGGCCATGCCTATGGCCGTGATGACCGAATCGAGCGAGAAAATGATGTCGAGGAGCATGATCTGAGCGATGACGAAGAAATACTTCCGGCCGCCGTGACCCTTGGTTTTGGGCGCGCCGGCCTCGAGGTTCTCGTGGATCTCGAAGGTGCTCTTGGCCAGAAGAAAGAGGCCGCCGGCCAAGAGGATGATGTCCCGGCCGGAGATCTCCTGGCCGAACACCGAAAAAAGGGGCCGGGTGAGCTTCAGCACCCAGGTCAGAGAGAGGAGAAGAGCGATCCGGCTGAGCATGGCCAGGGCCAGGCCGACCACTCGAGCCCTCTGCCGCTCTCCTTCCGGCAGGCGGGAGGCCAGGATAGAAATAAATACGATGTTATCGATGCCCAGGACGATCTCGAGGGCCGTCAGCGTCGCCAGGGCGATCAGCGCTTGAGGATTGAAGAGCCATTCCATGGCGCACTCCTTAATTTTCTGGCTGTCATTATAGCATCCAAAAGGATATAATTCGCCCGATCCATGCGGGACGGAATGGACTTCGAGATCCAGCCGGAAGGGCCGGAGGACGCGGCCGGCATCCGGAAAGTCAACCGGCTCGCTTTCGGCGGCGAGGCCGAATCCTTCCTGGTGGAGGAAGTCCGGCGGTCGCCCGGGTTCATCCCTGAACTTTCACTGGTCGCTGTCCGGCAGGCTCGAGTCGTCGGTCATATCCTCTTCAGCCGGATCATGATCGTCCCTTACGATCGGCCTGATCAGCCGGTGCCGGCATTGGCCCTGGCGCCGATGGCCGTGCACCCCGATTTCCAGAAGCAGGGCATCGGCTCCGCCCTGGCCCGTCGCGGACTCGAGGTTTGCCGGGAATTAGGTCATGAGATAGTAGTAGTAGTCGGCCATCCCGCTTATTATCCCCGCTTCGGTTTTGCGCCCGCCCGGGCCATGGGGCTCGAAGCGCCCTTCCCGGTCCCGGATGAGGCTTTCCTGGCCATGGAGCTCATGCCGGGAGCACTGTCAGGGGTTCGAGGAATGGTCGTCTACCCCCCAGCCTTCGAGGAAGCGCCTTGATGAAGAAGGAAGCATGAAACGAATCGTCCTTGCTATCACTGCGATTGTCTGGGTTGTTTCCTGGTTAGGAGGATTTGGACAGAATCCGGGCTCAGACGATCTTATGGCCATTTCCAAAATCCGCCTTTTGGATAAGATCAAAGGAGGCTGGACCGGCCAGGTCGTCGGCTGTACCTACAGCGGTCCGACCGAGTTCCGCTTCCAGAGCACGTTTATCCACGACTATCAGCCGCTCTCCTGGAGCCGGGATGCGCTCCCCTGGTTTTTCGAGAATATCCCGGGGCTTTACGATGATATTTACATGGACTTAACCTTTGTCGGGGTGATAGAGGAAAAAGGCCTGGATGCGCCGCCCGAGGCCTTCGCGAAGAAATTCGCCCAGGCCGGCTACATGCTCTGGCATGCCAACCAGATGGCCCGCTATAACATCCTCAACGGCATCGCCCCGCCTCAGTCCGGCCACTGGCTGAACAATCCCCACGCCGACGACATCGACTTCCAGATCGAGGCCGATTTTGCCGGGCTGATGAGTCCGGGCATGGCCAACGCGGCGGCCGGTATCTGCGACCGGGTCGGGCACATCATGAACTATGGCGACGGGTATTACGGCGGGCTGTACGTGGCGGCCATGTATTCATTGGCCTTTATCGAGAACGACGTCCATCGCCTCGTCGAGGAGGCGCTCCGGATCGTCCCGGAGCAGAGCCTCTATGCCAGGACCATCCGCACGGTGATCGAGGGTTACCGGGAGAATCCCCAGGACTGGAGAGAGACTTGGTTTCGTGTCCAGAAAAATTGGGGTGAAGATATCGGCTGTCCGGATGGTGTTTTTGATCCATTCAATATCGACGCCCGGATCAACTCGGCCTGGGTTGTGATGGGGCTTCTTTATGGGGAAGGAGATTTCGGCCGGACGATCGAGATCAGCGCTCGGGCGGGTGACGACTCCGACTGCAACCCGGCCACGGCCGGCGGCATCCTGGGGACGGTGATCGGCTATGAGAGGATTCCGGATTTCTGGAAGCAGGGGCTGGCGGCCGTAGAAGGCCTTGATTTCAAGTATACGACTATTTCCCTGACCGAAGCTTCTGGTCTCTCCTTCAAACACGCCTTGGAGATGATCAAGAAGAACGGCGGGAAAGTCGATTCCGAGGACGTCCGGATCAAAACCCAGAAGCCGGAGGCCGGGCCGCTCGAAGTCGGGTTCGCAGGCCATTTTCCAAAAGAGAGGCGGCAGCTCGATATCTGTCTTAATGGAGAGACAAGGGAAGCTGAATTCGCCTTCGAGGGGATCGGGTTCGTGGTCAACGGCGCCGCCGAGAAAATAGAAGATGATCTCTCGGACGCGGTTCTCGAGCTCGAGGTCAGACTCGATGAGGACGCGGGGGAAAGAATTCTCTTGCCGACTGCCGACCGGGTCCGGAAGCCCACGCCATTCTGGCGCTATCAGCTCAATCCCGGGCAACATCGGGTCCGGGTCAATCTCCTGAACCCTGCTCCCGGCGTGGAGCTTTGGCTTTCCGATGTTGTGATCTACGGCGCGCCCCCCTCACCGCGTTAACGGATCATTTCAAAATGGGCCGTCTTCATGATGGGCGCAGGAAGCCGCCCTCGGACTCCCGCGCCCAATGGAATCACACAGACGGAGATGCTTACACGGGCTGACCGGTTGTTGCTGCGCTTTTAGGGCTGTGATATAAACACAATTTCCAGATGTTATTTTCGGAGGGATGCGATCATGAAAATAACTAAGCGCTTGATCGGTTTTATCGCTGTCCTTGGTTTCGCGCTGGTCGGTTGTCAGTCCGGAAAAAAGGGAGAAGTCGGCAGGGACTATAACGGCCCCTATCAGGGACCCTATCTGAACCGGGTGGCCTTTCCCATTGGAGGGATCGGGGCGGGCATGTTCTGCCTGGAAGGAACAGGGACCATCTCTCATCTTTCGGTCCGGAACGTCCTTCAATTTTTTAATGAGCCCTGCACCTTCGCCGCACTGTGTGTGAAAGGCGAAGAGAATGTAGCCAGAGTTCTCGAGGGGCCCGTCCCCGGCTGGAAGATTTTCGGGGCGGCAGAGACGGGAAACGGCGCGTCCGGGATGAGCTACGGGCTGCCGAGGTTCAAGGAGGCTTCATTTCTGGCGCGATTTCCCTTCGGTACAGTCACTCTTGTCGACCCCCGGATCCCATTGGATGTGACCTTGACCGGCTGGAGCCCGTTTGTTCCGGGCGACGCCGACAACTCCAGCCTTCCCGCCGGCGGCCTGGAATACTCCTTCAGCAATCCTACGAGTGCGACCGTCGAGGCGGTCTTTTCCTTCAACACCAAGAACTTCATGGCCACCGGACAGGAAAACAACGGAGTCCGGGCTATTAAAAACGGCTTCGTTCTTTTCCAGGAGGGAACGGACGCCAAGCCGGAGGATCGGGGTGCCCTGGCCGTCTTTGTCGATGATGACAACGCCGTCATCGACCACTGCTGGTTTAGAGGAGGCTGGTGGGACGCCGTGACCCTGACCTGGAAAAATATCCAGGAAGCCAAGCTCATGGCCAATCCTCCCCAGGAAGGAACAAGCCCCGGCGCATCGCTTTTCGTCCCCCTCACCATCGCGCCCGGCGAAAACAGGACCGTCCGGGTCATGCTGGCCTGGTATGTTCCCGTCACCAACCTTCGCTACGGGAAGGAGGTCGAAGGCGCTCCGAAGACTGAGGATCCCGCCTGCTGCGCGTCTCCCTACCATGTGCCCTGGTATGCCGGCCGATTCAAGGATATCGAAGAGGTCGCGGACTACTGGCGGCTCAAGTACGACCTTTTGCGCGAGAAATCCGCCCTGTTCAGGGACGCGTTTTATGACACGACACTTCCCGACGAGGTCGTCGAGGCGGTCGCGGTGAACCTGACCATCCTCAAGTCGCCGACGGTCCTCAGGCAAACGGACGGCCGCCTCTGGTGTTTCGAGGGATGTTCGGACGACAGGGGATGCTGCCACGGATCATGCACGCACGTCTGGAACTACGCGCAGGCGATCCCGCACCTTTTTCCGGACCTGGAAAGAAGCCTCCGTCGAACGGAGTTCAACGAGAGCCAGGACGAACGTGGGCATCAGACCTTCCGGTCGGCCCTTCCGATCCGCCCCGTCGCCCACGATTTCCATGCCGCGTCGGACGGGCAGCTCGGCGGGATCATGAAGATCCATCGCGATTGGCGCATTTCCGGGGACACGGCCTGGCTGAAGACGCTCTGGCCCAACGTTAGGCTCAGCCTGGACTACTGCATCCGCACCTGGGATCCGCGGGGAAGGGGAGTCCTCGAGGAGCCCCATCACAACACCTATGACATCGAGTACTGGGGGCCGGACGGCCACTGCAGCAGCTTCTATCTGGGAGCTTTGCAGGCGGCCATCGAGATGGGCACCGCCCTCGGGGAGGATGTGTCCTCGTACCGCGGACTTCTCGAAAAGGGCATCCAGTACCTGGAGAACGAGCTCTACAACGGCGAATATTTCATCCAGAAGATCCAGACGGAGGGGCTGGACGCCAAATTCGAGCCCCTCGATTATTCCTCCAACGGTCCCGGATACAATGAGGTCGTCGGCATTCTCAACCGGGAGGGTCCCAAATATCAGTACGGGATCGGGTGTCTTTCCGACGGAGTTCTCGGTTTCTGGATGGCCAGAGTGTGCGGGATGGGAGAGATCGTCGGCTCCGCTAAAGTCCGGAGCCATCTCCAGGCCGTCCATAAGTACAACCTCAAGCATGACCTGAGCGAGTTCGCCAATCCCCAGCGCCCGGCTTTCGCCGCCGGGAAAGAAGGCGGTCTGCTTCTCTGCACCTGGCCGCGGGGCGGCGAACTCTCGCTCCCTTTCGTCTACAGCAACGAGGTCTGGACGGGCATCGAATACCAGGTCGCTTCCCATTTGATGCTGGAAGGGATGGTCGAGCAAGGGCTGGAGATCGTGCGGGTCTGCCGCGACCGCTATAACGGAGCCGTTCGCAACCCCTTCAACGAATACGAATGCGGCCACTGGTACGCGCGGGCGCTGAGCAGCTACGGCCTTCTCCAGGGTATGACGGGAGTCCGGTACGACGCCGTCGCCAAGACGCTCTATATCGACTCCCAGGTGGGCGACGATTTCAGGTCCTTCCTGTCGACGGCTTCAGGATTCGGGACGGTCGGTTTGAAAGCCGGGAAGCCCTTTGTGGAGATGAAAGAGGGGACTCTCGATGTCGAACACGTCTTTGTTTCCGGAGTTGAAAAAGAGCTGTAAGGGTTGGGTTTTTTCGCTGTCTCTTCCGGCAAAGCCTGAATGCATAAGTAAGATATTCCTTTTCTGCTAGGTCGGCTTGACCAGCATTCATGGCGCCGATTTGGCCTCATCCTATCGTTGGGGATGATAAATTGGGCGGTCATCGGATGTCAAATTGAGCTGAGAGCAGCGGAAAGGAGATAAGAAGCCGCGGACAAGCTAAAAATTGTCGGAAATCCGACGGGCCTATCTTCCCGGGCAAAGAGAGAATCACGAAAAACATTCGCCGCCTAAATGAGCTCAGCTAAAAACGGGAGGGCCGGGCGCACGCGGATGCCCTCCGGCGTCAGATAATCCTTCTTCCCCGTCGCGCTGATCTGGATGGCGTCGGCTTCGGGAAAACGCGCTTTAAGGTAGCGCAAGCCGCGGACGATATCGGCATCTCCCCATTTGACCTCGATCAGACGGACCGGTTTTCCTGCCTCGCAGACGACAAAGTCGACCTCCCGGCCGTCGATATCCCGGAAATAGCGCAACTCCAGATCCCGGCCCTTTGCATCCTGCTCGAAGTGAATCCATTTCAACAGATGACCGGCGACCAAGTTCTCGAAACGCTGTGGAAGCTCGGGAACCTGGCTCCAGTCATAATGATAATGTTTCTGTTCCTTTTTCACGGCCCTGATCGCCGGCGCCCCGAACGGGGGGAGGCGAAAGATCACGTAGAGCCTCTCCAACACCTGAAGCCAGCGGGAAAGAGTCTTATGACTGACCTGCAGGTCTTCCCGCAAGGCATTGATCGATAGCGGCGAGCCGACGAGCTGAGGCAGGCGGATGGTCGCGAGCTCCAGGTTGCCCAGATCGGCAATGGACTCCAGCGAAACGATCTCCTCGCGGATGACGCGGCTGCGGTATTCTCGTGACCAGCGCCGGGCTTCGGTCTCGGACCCTGAGAGATAGGGTTCTGGGAATCCACTCAAGCGCAGCAGGTCAAGGAGTTGAGCTTGCCGGGTCAACTTCAGTTCCGCGGCTGAAAAGGGGTGGAGCCTGAGAAAATGGTATCGGCCCTGGAGGGAGTCCCCTCCGAACCGGTAGATATCGAGTCGGGCGCTGCCGACGACGAGAATCCGCCAGCGGCGGCCGGGAAGATCGACCAGTCCCTTCAAATAGTTCCTCCAGGAACGGTATTTATGGATTTCATCCAAAATAACCGTCCCTCCCGGAGGGAGCTCGCGACGGAGGATCCTCTCGCGATGCTCGGGAACGTCCCAGTTGAGATAATCGTTCTCTCCGGGGATGATTCGGCGGGCCAAGGTGGTTTTTCCGACTTGCCGCGGTCCGGCGACGAAGACCATTTTTTGAGCCAGGTCTCTTTTCACTTGGTTGGTCAAGTAGCGCGTTTTCATGGTGCCATGATACTGCTATTTTTGACGGCTGTCAAACTTACTCGCGAGTTTATTAGCTCATTGGCCAAAAGACAAGCATTCTCTTTCATTTTATCGGGATCAGATTCTTATCGGTAAGAGGCATAAAAGAACATTCAAAGAACAACAAGGGAATCACGAAGAATTTTCAGTGGGCACCTCGCGGGAAAAGAGCTCAGCCAGCCGCGAGTCGTCGATCCGGGGGATCTTACGGAAGAGGCCCTCCTTGTCCACCCCGCCCTCGGTCACCAGGAAATGGAGGTGGGGGGTGAAGATTCATCCGCTTCCCAAATGTCTGAATGGCCGCGATGACTCCCGGCATAAGCTCGCTGCCGGTTGTCACCTCGAAATAACAGGTCAAGGACCGGAGGGCGCAGCGACAAAGATCCCCCAGGAGCCGGCGGTTGTACTTGAAGAAGATGCGGAGCATCTTGGGGATGACAAAGACGACCTGACGGTGAGGGATATCCAGGAGGAGTGTCTCCCGCATCCACTCACCCCATCGTTGGGGAGGATAAATTGCAGTGTCGTCGGATGTCAAGAAGTTAAGCTCAGAATAGCGGATTGGGAGCCAGGAGGTTGCGGACAAGCTCAATCCGAGCAGAAGATAGCTTTTTTCCCCCTTCCCATTCAACTATTTCCTCTCCCCCAGTGAATGCGGGGCAGGATAGGCGGGGCGGGGCTGGCGAAAGGCGGGGCGACGGCGATAACTCAGGCTGCGCCACAGCCACTCTACCGGCCCCATACGGAAGTATCTCAGCCAGAACCGGCTAAGCCAAGCCTGGCCGGCAAACAAAGCGACCGCGCCAACGATGCAGGCAGACAGCGGCAGCTTGCCGTAGAGGCCGAGGCCGAATCCGCAGAAGACCAGCGAGCAGACCAGCGATTGCAGCAGGTACTGGCTCAGGGCCGTCCGTCCCAGGGGGGCGAAAAAGGCCAAGAGCTTCCGCCATGAAAGGAGGCGCCACAAAAGCAGCAGGCCGGCCAGGTAGCCCAGAGCCAACGCCGGCTGGCTGAAAAAATAGACCGTCTTGATAACCACCCGCAGCGGCCGGATGGGCAGAGCGTTCACCAATCCGAGAAACCACTCCTGGGGCAGTAGGTTAACCGCCAGCCCGAGCGGGGTGCAAATCAGAAGAAGCCGTCGGAGCTGGCGCCGGTGCTGTTCCGGCCTGGCAAAGAATCCCTTTTTCCAAAAATAGACGCCTAGAATGAAGAAAGGCGCGCAGAAGATGAGGCGGTCCTCGAGCCGCAGGGGGCCTAGGATGTGAATCATTTCCCAGCTCCGAAACTTCAGCGCTTCCAGCCAGGATCCTTGGCCGTAGTGCTGCATCCCCTGTTCGTACAGCCAGCCCGACCGTTGGTTCAACCCGGCCAACAGCGGCTGGACGGATAAGCCGACCAGCAGCGCCAGCACGAATAGCAGGGGAATGGCCCAGAGCACACGCGATGAACGGACCCGCAGGAAAGGCAGCACCCACAGTCCCAGCAGTGCGTAATCGAGAAGGATGTCGCCGTTCCACAGGAGGAAGCTGTGGGCCAGGCCAAACACGGCCAGTGCTGCCAATCGCCGCAGGGCGAAGGATGTGAACGACCGGTTCTGGGTCCGGCTCCGCTCCATCTGTATCATCAGGCCGGCGCCAAAAAGGATGGAAAAAAGGGCCACAGCCTTGCCCTCGACCAGGGAGCGACGCAACCAGGCCATAATCTGCCCTCCCCAGCCCGTGGGGAAGGGCAAACCGGCTTCCATGGCCCAGAACGCGCCGCTGAACACGTCGACATTGATCAACAGGACCCCCAAGAGGGCCAGTCCGCGGATCGCATCGATCTGCGTTAGGCGTTCTTTCTCAGATAACGGTGAATAGAGTTCGCTCTTCATGGTGTCCTCCATTACAGCTCAGGGTAAAGATACGGCGCCCGGCCCGCCTTGACCATGCGAATCCATTCCTGTTTTTATAAATAGGAAAGGTTTACTACTGGGATTATTGACCATCGACCGCTCTGGGGCTGACGATGCCCCGGGGATGTGGCACTGCCCTCTGCCCTGTGTTACAATCTCCGCGGTACCATTCGGATTCGAGTCGATGATGAGACACATCTTGATTCTGTTGATGCTGATCAACCTGTTCATCGGAGGGGCTGCGGCTCTCTACCTCCACTTTCTCAGCAAGTGGCACCGCTACGCCTTCCTCAAGCACCTGACTCTCTATACCGTTTTTATGAATATCGGCATCCTGCTTTTCTTGATCAGTCAATATGTTCAGATCAATCTCCCTGAATCGTTACGGTCGTCCGGCTCACCGCTGCTCGGAGAGATCGTCGTCCTGATCACCAACCTGCTCATTTCGGGGATGGTGTTATGCCTGTTCCTGGTCATGAGGGATTTCCTGGACCTGCCGCGACCCCCTCGACTTATGGCCTGGATTCTCGGCGGCGGCGTTTTTTTAATCCTCGTCCATGTCGCCAATTATGTTCTGCCTGCTGAGCACGGACATCGGTTGACCGCTTTTCTGATGGATGAGGTGATCGACAACATCATCCTTCTGGAAGTGGTCATCCTGGTTGTCCTGCTGATCAGAAGCGGCCGGGCGCCTGGGCGGGACATGGGGCGTTTGGCCAGGGCCTTCGGCGGCCTGTATCTATCCCGCTACCTGGCCTTTCTGGGATTGCTGGCGTTGCTGCGAATCCCGCGGATCGTCGTTCTGTACCTGGCTTCGGCCGTGTTCATCTATTCCAATCTGGTACCTTTCATCTGGGCCCGGATCTTCTTCACCCGCTTCATCGGCAGCGGCTTTAAGGCCCAAGACCACCAGCACAAGCTGGAATTGATAATGGGAAAATACGCCATTTCCAAGCGCGAGATGGAAATCCTGAGGCTGATGCTCGAAGGACGCAACAACAAGGAAATCGAGCAGCAGCTGTTTATATCCTACCACACGGTTAAAAATCATGTGTCCAGCCTCTACCGCAAGCTGGGAGTCAAGAACCGCTATCAGTTGCTACACCTGCTGACACGGGAACGGATTTGATCCCCAAGACGAACCGAGTGATTATCCTCTGTCCGACCGCCGGACTACTGCATGGGTATCGTCAAGCACTATAAGATCGGGTATTATTCTCCATCGGAGATGAATCCGGAGGTCTGGGAATCGGGCTAAGCTGTGAGCGGCCCCGCGCTCTCTTATTTCAGCCGATAGGTCAGTCCGGCCATTCCGTAGATACCCGAAAATCGGCCGGTCAGAGACCAGGCCGCCTTGAAGGTCACCATGAGCCTTCCTGGGATACCGGGGGAATTTCCCCAAAAATGAAGGTTGATCCCGACAAAAGGTGCCAGGTGAGGTTCGCTCTTCAGGCTGCCGTCATAGGTATTGCCCAACATATTGCTGACGGATACGAAGCTGTAGCCAAGATTAGCGCCCGTAAAAAGGTCCAGGCCCCTGATTTTCTCCGTCCCGAAGTGATAGGCAAAATCGAATGACGGCTTGAACAGCCGAAAAGTCCACTTCCCGCCGAACATTCCCAGGTAATCAGACCATTGGTCGTACATGAGGCTGCCGCCGACTCCGATGTTGTCGGTCAGCATGAACTCAAAACCGGCCCCGAAAGGAAAGGGCATAGCGTCAAAGGGCTTGGCAAAACGGTCCGCTGTTCTAACCATGGAATTGAGGCCGATCTGACCGGTCAGGAACGCCGAGCC
>JBAQGA010000110.1:0-4773 GCA_049287565.1 Candidatus Aminicenantales bacterium | reverse complement strand
GATTAGAGGGATCGTCCTCGAGCTTTGTCCGGAGCAGGGCGATGTGATTGTCGACAGTCCGGGTCGTGGGGTACCGGTCATAGCCCCAGACTGCATCGAGCAGTTCATCCCGGGTGACCACCTCGCCCACGCGGGCCGCCAAAACGCGCAGCACCCCGAATTCCTTCCGCGACATATTCAGGATTTTTCCCTCCCTTCGGGCCTCAAAACACTTGAAATCGATCGCTATATCACCGAAATGCAGGTCATCCGGCAAATCCCCGGTCTTGTCCTGCTGGACCCGCCGCATGATCGCCCGGATCCTGGCCAGCAATTCCGGCACGGAAAACGGCTTCGTCACATAATCGTCGGCGCCGAGGTCCAAGCCCAGGACGCGGTCCACCTCTTCACCGCGGGCGGTCAGCATCAATATGGGGATCGCGTTCCCCTCCTTGCGCACCTTCCGGCAGAGCTCATAGCCGCTCATCCGGGGAAGCATCAGGTCGAGGATCACGAGGTCAGGCTTCTTCTCCCGGATCAGGGAGTATCCTTGCTCGCCGTCCGTCGCGGTCAGGACGTCGTATGATTCATATTCGAGGTTGTCCTTGAGGCCGCGCAGGATGGCCAGGTCATCCTCAACAATCAAGATGCGCTTCATTCGCCTTTCTCCAGCGTAAGAAAGATCGAAAATGTGCTGCCTTTGCCCGGCGCGCTTTCGACCTCGACGCGGCCGCCGTGCGCCGTGACAATATGATGGACCAGTGACAGGCCGAGGCCCGTTCCGGGAAGGCGCTCATTCTCCTGGGAAGGGACACGGTAAAACTTCTCGAATATTTTCTTTTGTTCCTGTGGGGCGATGCCGACACCCCGGTCGATGACTTGAATCAAAGCCAGGTTGCCGCTTTTCCGCAGCCGCAATTCGATTTCGCGGGAGTCGCCCGAATACTTCATGGCGTTGTGGAGAAGGTTGAGGACGGCCTGTTCTAGGGCATCCCGGTCGACAGACACGGCAGGCAAATCCTCATCGAGTTCCACGTTCAGCTTGAATCCATGCTGGCTCAAGGGATATTCCATCGCCCGCGCCGCCGCTTTGATCACTTCGGGAAGCGAGGCCGGCTGAGGCCGGTAGATCTTTTTCCCCTTCTCGATCTTGGAAAAATCGAGCACATTGTTGAGGAGCCGGGTCAGCCGCTGGCTCTCGTTGACGATGGTGTCGAGGTATTCCTCCTGGGTCTGCTGATTCTGCAGCCGACCCAGGCGCAGCGTTTCGGCGAACATCCGGATGGCGGTGAGCGGGGTCTTGAGCTCATGGGAGACGCTTGAGACGAACTGCGATCGCATCTCGGCCATCCGGACCTCCCGGCGGACATCCCTGAGGAGAAGATATGTGCCGAAAAGAGTCATCCCCAGCACAAGGATGACGATCAGGACATAGAAGAGAGGCTGAAGGGTCGATTGACTGGAGAGCCATTCCTCCGACGTTCCAGCAAAGGCGATCTTCAGACCGCGAAAATTCTCGCCGAGGGCTTCCCCTTGCGCGCCCATGTCAGTGACAAGATGAAATTCTTTCGGGGAGGTTTTGAGGAGCTCCGGGTCGGACTTTAGAGAGACGAGAATATCGGACAAATTGACGGCTACGAATACCTGACGACTGTCCGACGGGGGAAGAGAGACACTCAGCAGCCAGGGATTTTCTCCATAAATCGTCCAAAGCGGATCATCCCTGTTTCTTCCCTTTGACGATAGGGGAGATAAGCCGAGGGACTGGAAATCTCCCTGAAGTGCCAGGGCCTGCTCGAGCTTGGGGATGTAGGCCTTGAGCGCCTGCCGGCACTCTTGGACCGCGTTCTCGAGGGATGGTTTTGAAGCTTTCCGGCTGAGCGTCTCGACAAGATCGTTGACCATGTAAGCCGCGGGCGGGGAGAGCCAGCCTTCCGATTCCAGCTCTGTCTTGATGCAGTCAGCGACTTCCTCGAGCGCGGTGTTTTCCTCGATGAGGATCCCGGCCGCATAGAATGAAAGAGGGATCCCGAATTCATCGCAGATCTCCGGAGGCAGGGCGAGAATTTTGTCGGCATGTTCTATCGCCCGCTGTGTTTGACCTGATTTCGCGAGGGCCCTGGCCAGGGCGAGATGGGCATATTCTTTTTGAACGGGACTTCCGGACTTGTTCATGGCCGATTCATATAGCTTCGCCGCCTCTCGAGGGTTCTTCATCGAGAATTCCGCTCTTTCGCCGTCGGCCATCATTTGGCGAAAAGAGCCTTGGTTCAACAGCCGTCCGGATGCCACGATGCTCTCTTCAAGTTCCCACGGGAGTTCGAGCCGGTTTTCCCTGACATAGCCGACGAGAGCGACTTCCGGATTGACATAGCCGGCCTGTCCCGACGGCACTTTCTTTGGGCTGGGCTCTTCCTCGCCGCCTGGTTCTATCCCCTTGCCCAGGGCGACAACTTCTTGGAGCTTTATTTTCTCCAATCGGAGAAGCAGGCGTTCGCCGAAATCGCGGCCGAAGCGGCGGCGCTCCTCCGTCATCCGTTTCTGGGCAAGCTCCTTCTCCTGATTGATCATGCGCAGGGTGAAGGCGACAAGGACCAGGCTGGGGAGAATCACGGCGAGCAGGAAGAGAAGAATTTGTTTGCGGTGGCCGCTCGTCTTCATCAGAGCAGAATTCCCCTCCGGAAGGAATATTGGAACATTCTTCTTCTAGAAAGATGTCACGAAATTGTCATGAGAAAACGTTCGGGCCAAATCGAACCCCTGTCCAGCCATAATTATTACATAGCTGTTCCGAAATCAACATATGCGGCGATCCCAGAGATTACCAACAAGAGTCTTCACGAGCGAAGCAAGGTGATCTCAAAAGCCTTCCTTGAGATTGCCGCGCCCCCTTCGGGGCATCGCAATGACACATAAGTCAACGACCTCTGTTTCTTTCGGCAATTTCGAGGGCAATCTGGAATATGGAGCTATTCCCCAGAATTCTAGCGGATGACCGGCTGTTTGCTCGGCCGGGGTCGCTCCTCCCGCCATTTTGCGCCCACGATCTGCAGGTCATCGACCCAAAAGGTCGTCGTGCCGCCACCGCTCCGGTCCTGGAGTGAGAAGCGGGAAAGGAACTTCCTGGCCGCGCCCAGATCGGCCAGCGGGATGGAGACCTGTTTCCACCGTCCGGCCTCGATAATCCCTCCCTCGATGTAACGTCTTTCGTTGATCGCCGCCCGGACGAGCGACTTTCCCTCGCGATCGTGAAAGTAAGCCCAGAGCATGGGCTCTGTTTCTCCGGACGACCGGATATAGAACTCGATGAAATAATAAGAATACGAGGGGAAAGCCGGGTGCCCAAAGGAGACAGTGCCCCAGGGATCTAGCCTCGCCCGGAGCGAAGTTTTTCCATTGTGGGCCTGGTCGGTCGCTGCGAGGTCATGATCGGCCAGCCAGGACCAATCCTCCCAGCCCTCGGCGAGGCCCTCCCCCAGGATCTCGATCCTGCGGTCCCGGTTCGGTTCAGGCGTCCGGTGGGGTGTGCGCCGCGGAGATCCCGCGAACCAAGTCCTGAGCACGTCTTCGGCGGGCTTTCCATGGGGAGAATATCCGGTGTCGTCGGGCCCGCCCTCGAACGGGTCCGGGCTCCATGACCACCAGAAGATGCCGCCGAACCAGGGCTCGTGGTAAACGCTCTCCAAAGCCGCCCGGTAGCAGTCCTCCTGCTCTTTGAGGTCGACTCTTCCCTGGATCTGCCAATCCCAGGGGTGCATCGAGGCCCCGTCAAGGCTCCGGTAGCCGATTTCGGTTAAGATGAGCGGCTTCTGCCATTTCGCCGCCAGGGCGGAGAGCTCTTCGACACGGGGGCGCCAGGCCGCTTTGAGCTCCTCCAGCGAGGGATCCATTGTGTTGCTCAGCGGGTAATAAGCGTCCACGCCGATGATATCGACCGCGTCCCACCAGCTCATTCTGACTTCCTCGCCGCTGTGGTTGCCGGCATAGATGAGCGGGCCGGAATAGCGGGCGCGCACGCCGGCCACAATCGCCCGCCAATCGGCCTCCCGGTGAGTCGTGCTCTCGAGCTCGCAGCCGATGCAGAACTGGTCTGCTAGGTAGGTCGCCGCCAGGTCGGCGTAATGTTCAACAAAGAAGCGGTAGGAGGCGAACCATTCCGCCCATTCGGCTTCGCTGCTGAAGGCCTGGCCGATCTCCCCCCGCCAATGGGAGGGGTCGTTCCAGAGGTCGAGATGGGGCTTGAGCATGACCTTGAGACCCAGGGCATGGGCCCGGCCGAGGACATGGATCAAGTCGGCGTCGGTCGGCGTCGACTCGCTGGCGAAGATCCGGGTAGAGCCGAGGTTCTCCTGATAGCAAGTAACGATCAGGCTGATCCATCCGGCGCCGGTTTCGCTAAGTTGGGACAGCGAGATGTCCGAGTCCGGCAGGGAATACAAGCCCGGCCACCAGCAGGCGTAGGAGATCCCGTTCTGTTTTTCCTGGGCAGCGGATAACGTGACCTGAGGCCCTGAACAGCACAGGGGCGATAGGATCAAGAGGACGAGCAGGAAGAGCGTCGGTTTTTTCATTGAAACACCCCAACCTCTTATATCTTTTTCCTTTGGCGCGGTCAATTTCCGGCTGCTTCTACCACCCTCTCCCTGTACCCTCTCCCATACAGAGACTGTGTCGCAATTAGAAAGGGATTGCAGATCAACAATAAAAATATTCATGGGAAATCCATATTGATATAATACGATAGAAGCCGATGAAACAGGAGTAAGGATGGCCTATCGATATGGCAACCGCGAG
>JBAQGA010000109.1:0-4877 GCA_049287565.1 Candidatus Aminicenantales bacterium | reverse complement strand
CCGGATAACAAATTTCTATAGTAGGGCCGTTCTTTGATAAGAGAATTCAGGGTTTAGAGCGCTGGGAAGTCCGTGGGAAGCGGACACAGCCCCCGCTACTGTAACCGGGGACGAATCCCAGAAGACGCCACTTTCGGCGCGCCCGCCGGAAGGAAGGCCTGGGAGGAGGACGATCCGGGAGTCAGGAGACCTCCTTTAAACCCTCGACAGCCCGTCTTCGGGAGGAAGAGCGGGTTGGCTTTTTATTTATGGGGGAGGGGCTCTCGTTCGGGAGCGTCTTCCTGAAAAACAGCGGGGGACGGCGCGAAGGAGTTGGAGATGAGAACGCCTGTCTTGACCGCAGCCTTGATTCTTTTTGCTTCGGCACTCTTCCTCTATTCCAGCGAAGAGCAGAAGAACGAAGCGCAAAAAACTTCCGAGCACCACGAGGTCGTCGTCACGGCGACACGATTGGAGACGCCGGCCTTGGAAATCGGGAGCGCCGTCTCGATCATTTCCGCCTTCGACCTCTCCCGCTTCAAAAGAACATTCGTCCTGGAAACATTGCGGGACACGCCGGCCGTCTCGGCCAACCAGAACGGCGGCATGGGTGGAGCTTCCTCCGTTTTTGTCCGCGGAGCCAATTCCGAGCACACCCTCGTCCTCCTGGACGGCGTCGAACTCAACGATCCCATCAATCCGTCCCGGTCCGCGGACCTGGCCCATCTCCTGCTGGCCAACGTCGAGCGCATCGAGATCCTGCGCGGACCGCAAAGCCCTCTCTACGGCTCCGATGCCCTGGGTGGAGTCGTCAATATTATCTCCAAGAGAGGAGAAGGTCGGCCGCGATTGACCCTGACCTCGAGTGGCGGCTCCTTCGGCACTTTCGTCGGCCAAGCCGCCGTCAGCGGGGCGGCGAAATCGGTCGATTATTCCTTCGGCCTCTCCCGTTACGAGACGACCGGCATATCGGCCGCCGACTCGAGGCTGACCGGAAACTCCGAGCTCGACGGCTACGCCAACTGGACGCTCTCGGGAAGGCTGGGAATCGCCCTGCGCGAGAACCTGGAATTTGACCTTACCGCCCATTCGATCTGGGCCAAGACCGATATCGACAATTTCGGCGGGCCTTACGGTGACGACCCCAATAACACCCAGGACTACCGGTCTCTCTATCTCAAGGGGCAGGCGCGCGGGCTCTTTCTGAAGAACCGCTGGGAGCAGAAGCTGGCCGTTGCGATCGTCGACTCCCGGCGCTCCCACCGCAACCGTCCCGACGAAGGGCACCCCGGCGAGGCCGAGGAAGGGCTTTTCTTAGGTCGGATGTTCACTCTCGATTGGCAGAATAATGTCTTCCTCCATCCTGCTCACACGATGACCGCGGGCATCACCTACGAAAAGGAACAAGGAGAATCGGAATACCTGTCGGAGAGCCTCTGGGGCCCATATTCGAGCCTCTTCCCACTCCAGAAGGCCGGCACCATCGGTCTTTATCTCCAAGATTTCCTCCGGGTGGCCGGCCGTTTTTTTGCCACCGCCGGACTCCGTTACGATCATCACAGCCGGACAGGAGACGCCCTCACCTACCGCCTGGCTCCGGCCTACATCATCGCCTCTACTCAAACAAAGATCAGAGCGAGCCTGGGCACCGGCTTCAAGTCCCCCTCCCTCTACCAGCTTTATGCGCCCGGAACGGTCTTCGGCCCGATCGGCAACCCCAACCTCAGGCCGGAGCGTTCGCTGGGCTGGGACGCCGGGGTCGAGCAGTCGCTATTCAAAGGGAGAGTCCAGGTTGCGGTAACCTATTTTCACAATGATTTTGATAACTTGATCGATTTCTCCACTTCCGAGGGATACATCAACATCGGGAAGGCGGAGACCAAGGGAGTGGAGGTCGAATTCGAGCTGAGGCCCTGGGAAACCTCGGTGTTCAGCCTAATCTACACCCGACTCGAAGCCAGGGACAAGACTCACGACAGACGTCTCCTGAGAAGGCCGGAGGACATGCTCTCGGCCCGCCTGGCTTTTTCATTTTTGAGCAGGTGGACGGCCGCCGTCTCCTTTGACCATATCGGCCGGAGGGAGGACATGAATTATTCCATCTGGCCGACCCTATCTATTGCCCTCCCGGCTTATTCACTCCTGTCTGCGGTGATTTCTTGCGAGGCCGGGCGAAACCTGCAGCTATTCATCCGCCTGGACAACATCCTCAACGCACGATACGTGCAGGTGTATGGTTACGGGACACCCGGTTTCTCCATCCAGGGCGGCGTGAAACTCAATCTGTGATTGTTTTGTGAAGGCAGAGATTCAGAGGGGTTTCCCCTCAACTGGTTCGCGGTAGCGCCGTTTCCGCCGGCGCCTCCTCCGCCCGCGCTCCGTTCCTCCCGAAGGATAAGCCTGCCGGAACAGGGCTTCAAAAGACTCGTCCTTGGCCGGCGGCCGGCCTTTGAAGATCAGAAAATAGAGCCGCTGGGCCGGCCCGAAATAAGGCCTCCGCAGCACCGACCAGCGTATCCGGCCTGTGCGCAAGGCCCGGTCCAGGGCCGCAACGATGACCAAGACTTGGCTCGAATCGGCTCTCAAGTTCCGGGGGATGTTCACCCGCATCCCGGCGTCTCGGAAGGCGTCGCTGAGGACCTTGTGATAGTCCACTCCGTTCACTTCGAGCAGAGGTTGCAGCCATGGCCAGAACAGCACGGCGTACATCTCTTCGATCGTGAGCTGGGCTCCCGCCACCCTGGCCCTGTCAGCGATATCGAGAAGCGAGCTCAGCCGGGAGAACAGCTCCGCGTCGGCTTCGTAGGCTTCGCCCGCCTTCCCGAAGATATGCCTGAGAATGCCGTATTTCCGGAGTGTTTCCATCACCGGCCCGGTCTCGTAGGCAAGGTCCTTGTTGAGCTCTTCATAGAGACGCGCTCCGGACGAGGCGGCGATCAGGTGAACATGGTTGGAGATCTCCCGCTCGGCGGTTTCCTCGACAGCGAACCCTAGGCGGGCGGCATAACGAAGGACGCGCCAGATGCGGACAGGATCCTCGGTGAAGCGCTCTGCCGGGTTGCCGATGATCCGGACGGTCCGGCGGGCGATGTCCTCGAGGCCGCCGACATAGTCGATGACGGCGTCGTTGATGACATCATAATAGAGGGCGTTGATGGTGATGTCCCGGCGGAAGGCATCTTCCTCGGGAGTCCCGTAGGGATGGACTGGAATGCTCTCCTCGACAGGTGTCTCCCGCGCGGCCTGGTCCGAGATCCTCCGGAAGGTCGCCACCTCGATATACTTCCCTCCTGGGAAATGGACATGGGCGAGCCGGAAGCGCCGGCCGATGATGTAGGCCCTGGGAAAGCGCTTCTTGATCTGTCCGGGACGGGCGTCGGTAACGACGTCGAAATCCTTGGCCGGACGCCCCAGCATCAGATCGCGGACCGCCCCGCCGGTGAGGTAGGCCGTGAACCCGAGTCGATGGAGCCGGTAGATGATTTTAAGGGCGTCCGGGTCGACGTCCTGCCGCGAGATCGGGTGGCCGGGCTTGATCACGACGACCGGTTGGGCCGGCCGATCCGGAGCGCTGTGAGTATCATCCATGAATCGTTGAGGACTCGACCTGAATCAAGGGTGTATATTGCGACATCCGACCGTCCGTGTCAATTCCCGCAAACATGGGTTGGGGCGCAGGAGGCCACCCTCGGCCCCCGCACCCCGGGGAACCTGTCCCGCCGGTTCCCCCCATCGGAACGATAGCCCCCCCTCCGCTACGGGGGCTTACGGGCGGCCTCCTGCGCCCCTCACAAAAGTTTATATATTCAAGCATCCTCCTAAAGAGCAGTTGATTTTTGCCGGGGCTTGCTATAAAGAAAAGGAGAGTTCAAGAAAGGAGGCCGTCCATGAAACGGAGGGAACTTCTGACTGGGGCGTTGGGCGCGGCCGCGGCACTCTCCGCCGCCGGACCCGGAATGCTCCGGGCATCTGATCTTAAGCAACAGACGCCTAAGAGAGGCCGCTTCAAGTTGAAGTACGCGCCTTCCTTCGGCCAATTTAAAAACCACGCCGGTGAAGGCCTCGCTGCTCAGGTCCAGTTCGCGGCCGACGAAGGATTCGGCGCCATGTTCGACAACGGGATCATGGGGAGACCGGTGGCCGATCAGGAGCTCATCGCCAGGGAGCTGGCCAAACAGGATATGATTCTCGGACCGTTCGTCCTCTACGCTGATTTCAAAGTGAAGAGCTTTGTGACCCAAGACCCGGAAGTCCGCAAGATGCTCCTCGATCTTATGAAACAGGGGATCGAGACGGCCGAGCGGGTCAACTGCCCCTGGGCGCTGATCGTCCCGGGGAGGTATGACGAAAGCCTGGCCTGGGAATACCAGACGGCCAACGTTATCGAAAACTTGAGGGCCTGCACGGAGGTCTGCGAGCCCGCCGGTCTCATCCTGGTCCTTGAGCCACTCAACCCCAGGGACCATCCCGGCCTCTTCCTGACGCGAATCCCCCAGGCTTACGAGATCTGCCGAGCCGTGGCCAGTCCATCCTGCAAGATTCTCGACGATATCTACCACCAGCAGATCAGCGAGGGCAACCTTATCCCCAATATCGAGATGGCCTGGGACGAGATCGCCGCCTTCCATTTAGGTGACAATCCCGGCCGGAAGGAGCCGACCAGCGGCGAAATCAACTACAAGAACATCTTCAAGTATCTTTATAAAAAAGGATACCAGGGCGTCCTTTGCATGGAGCACGGGCACAGCCTTAAAGGGAAGGAAGGCGAGCGGGCCGTGATCGAGGCCTACCGCGCCTGCGATACTTTCTAATTAGAGCCGGATCGATCTTCTAATAAAGGCATCGGTCAGGGGCAACACGAATGAGCGCATGGCTCAGACGCGAGGAGAGGATTAATT
>JBAQGA010000108.1:0-27515 GCA_049287565.1 Candidatus Aminicenantales bacterium | reverse complement strand
ACCCGTCCTGTCATCATTTCGTATAGAACTACGCCGAGAGAATAGATGTCAGACCTCTGGTCAACCTCCTTTCCCTCCACTTGTTCAGGACTCATATACTCGGGAGTCCCGATCATCATCCCTGCGTCTGTTATGCCTTTTGCCTCAAGAGAACGGGCTATGCCGAAATCCATGATGCGGGCATTCCCGTCTGTGTCGATCATAACATTTTGAGGCTTTAGATCCCTGTGGACGACCCCCAGCCTGTGGGCCTCGACCAATCCATCGCACACCTGTTTGGCTATCGTGATCGTCTGCCCCGCGCTCAGCAGCCCCATGTTCCTGATCAGGCTCTTCAAATCCTCGCCCCGCACATACTCCATCGTAATGTAGTGTGTTCCCCGCTCTTTTCCCAAATCATACATGCCGCAGATATTCTTGTGGCGGATGTTCCGGGCGGTCCTGAGCTCGTTTCTGAACCTGTCGATCGACTTCTTATCGATGGCGATCTCGGGCTTGATCAGCTTCAGGGCGATTTCCTGTTTGAGCTTTTTGTCCTCGACTCTATAGACTCTACCCATCCCTCCTTTGCCCAATTCTTCGATGATTTCATACCGTCCTGCAAAGGTAGTTCCTCGAGCAAGTTCATCTCTGGAAGCTTCTATGGTTTCCGTGACTTCGATCCCCCCTGGGGCGGGGAGCTGCGTCCCGCACTCCCCACAGAATTTCAAGATGTCGGGATTCTCAGAACGACATTTCGGGCACTTGACGGACACTTTTTGTCCCTTTTATCAGGTCTGGCCTCAGGTTATCAAGGAAAGAGAGAGCAAGTCAAATTTAAATAGATCACTCCCATGTCACATCGATTTAACAAAAGTTGCCTAGATCTGCCTAAATCTGACGAATGGTACTTAAAATTAAAAGGTCGATTTTACAGAGGGAAACACTCTTTTCGCCCGGAATTAAGAATCCTGCTGGGAGGGTTTCTTAAACCTCCATTTCTGATTCCTGATTGGATCGTGCTTAGCCGATTCAAGAGAGCCCTAGGTTTTAACCTTGTCGGTCAGTTTTAGGTCCGTTGACAATTATTAAAGAGAAGAATAGCGTTAGAGAGAAAAATTGAATAAGGAGGCCAATTAAGATGACTGAGATGAATTTTCACCGACGTGCCCAAGCTTCACCACGGAGTTGGAGCTTGCCCTTGGGAAAGCGAATCGCGGTTTTCAGCCTTGCCATGCTGCTTGTGGTGTTTTGCCTGGCTCTGGCCCAGGATAAGGCTGATCTCGCTGCTATCTACAAAATAAAAGACGAGGGGCTGAACCGTTCTCAGGTGATGGAGATCCTAAGCTACATGACGGATGTGTATGGACCGAGGTTGTCCGGGTCTCCCGATAAACAAAAGGCCGCAGACTGGGTCCTGCAAAAACTGAACGAATGGGGACTCGAAAACGTTCATGTCGAGAAGTATGACTTCGGACGAAGTTGGGAGCTGAAGAGATTTCAGGCCCATATGATCGAGCCGGTTTATTCCCCCCTTCTCGCTTACCCTAAGGCTTGGACCCCTGGCACCAACGGGCTCGTCCGCGGCGAAGCCATCCGTGTCGATATCGCCTCCGAAGGCGATATCGAGAAATACCGCGGCAAGCTCAAAGGGATGTTCGTCCTGACCCAGCCGGAACGCGAGGTGGAAGCGCACTTCACTCCCGATGCCACAAGATACACAGATGATGAGTTGGCGGAAATCGCTCTCATGCCGGAGCCAGGACAAAAGAGGCGGTTCATGAGACGGCCCGGGGGGTTCCCGAGCCGGGCCCTGATGAGAAAAATCAATGAGTTCTACGTCTCCGAAGGGGTGGCTGCTGTGCTGGACCCCAGCCGCGGCGAAGACGGCACTGTTTTCGTCGCCAGCGGCGGTGACCGGGCTGAAGATGCCCCGTCGGTTCCTCCGCAGGTCACCGTAGGGGTGGAGCACTACAACCGGATCTGCCGCATCCTTGACAAGAAGGTCAAAGTCACCCTGGAGATGGAGATACAAGCTGATTTCCTCAGCCAGGATTTGAATGATTACAACATCCTGGCCGACTTCCCGGGGACTGACAAAAAGGATGAGCTGGTCATGCTCGGGGGACATTTTGATTCATGGCAGGCCGGGACCGGCGCCACCGATAACGCGGCCGGTTGCGCTGTCGCCATGGAAGCCGTGCGCATTCTGAGGGCGGCCGGTCTGAAACCCCGCCGGACCATCCGCATTGCCCTCTGGGGCGGCGAAGAAGAAGGTTTGCTGGGATCCCGGGCCTATGTGAATGATCATTTCGCCTCTCGTCCTTCCCCTCCGGATAACCTGGAGCGCTACAGCGAGGAATACATGAACTGGATGCGCGCTCAGATGCAGACGCCGCCGACGCTAAAACCGGAGTATGACAAGCTGTCCGCCTATTGGAACTACGACAACGGCACCGGCAAGATTCGCGGCATCTATCTCCAGGAAAACGAGGAGGTGCGCCCGATCTTTGAAGCCTGGCTGGCACCGTTTGAGGACATGGGCGTCACTACTCTCGCCATCCGGAATACCGGCGGTACCGACCATCAATCCTTTGACCGCGTCGGTCTGCCCGGATTTCAGTTCATCCAAGATCCTATCGATTATGGGACGCGAACCCACCACTCCAACATGGATGTCTACGATCGCATCCAGAAAGGCGACATCATGCAATCGGCTGTGATCATGGCTTCCTTCGTGTATCATACGGCGATGCGCGACAAGATGCTGCCGCGAAAGCCTATGCCCGCACCCCGTTCTCAATCCGAGAGGTGATTCCGGCAGAAGCGCACAGCCCAAGCTTCTTCAAGGTCTGTGCCGGGTGTCATAAAGTTGAGGAAATCTGACTAATGGTGCTTAAAAGAAAAAACGTGAATTTACGGGGAAAATCCGCTTTTCGCCTGGAATTAGGAATCCTGTTGGGATGATTTCCTAATCCCTGTGTCGCTGGTTCGAGTCCGGCCAGGGGCACTTGCCTCAATTAACGAAGAGTTTTAAGGCGCTCCTCGAGTTTGCGAGCTTCGTCCTCCCGGTTCATTTTCCGAAGAAGAAGAACATAGTTTTCTAGCGTCTCGGCTATCTGGGGACGATTCTCGTCCGGATTCTTCTCGAATATTTGGAGCGAGCGTCCATAGAGTTCCTCAGCTTTATCGTAACGACCTTGCTCTCTATAAAGATTGGCGCGTTCCCTCAGGCTGATCCCGATATAGGGGTGATCGGGTCCCATGGTTTTTTCCCAAACGGCGAGAGAACGCAGATAGAGGGGCTCCGCCTCAGCATACCTTTTGAGGTTCCGGTAGAGGTTGGCCAGGTTGTGCACCGCGATGGCAACATCAGGATGGTCGGGTCCCAGGGCTTTCTCCCAAATCGCCAGGGAACGCAAATACATGGGCTCCGCGTCCGCGCGCCGGCCCTGATCCTCATACAGGGAGCCCAGGTTATTGAGGATCGTCCCCAGGTCGGGATGATCCGCGCCCAACTTTTTTTCCGAAATGGCCAACGCCCTTTTAAAAAGAGCCTCGGCCTCATCATATTTGTTCTGGGTATGTTTGAGAACGCCCAGGTTGATCAGCGTGTTGGCCAGGTCCGGGGCATCCGGTCCCAGGGTCTTTTCTTTGATGGCCAGAGACCTTTCCAGCAGAGGCTCCGCATCCGCATATTTCCCCTGGTTCCAATAGACGATGGCGAGGCTGTTGAGGCTTCGGGCGACTTCCGGGTCGTCGGGCCCCAGCTTTTTTTCCCGGATCTCCATGGACTGCCGGAAGAGAGAAGCGGCCTCTTCATATCGGCCCAGATCGTCATAGACAATGCCGAGATTATGGAGGGCATCCGCGACGATGAGATGGTCACTGCCGTATAGACCACGCGTTATCTCGAGGGCTTTTTCCAGCATTTTTATGGCTTGTTCGTAGAGCCCGAGGCTTCTGTAGACGGTCCCTATGGTTTCCACCAGCCGCGCTCGGACCGTCGGCTGGTCTTCGAGTCCCTGATCGATCTGGGCGGCTCCTTTATCCAGGATTTCCCGGGCGGTGATCGTGTTGCCCCTGGCCTCGCTCGGGTCGGAGACCTGGAAGAGGTCAACCAGAAAGTCCGATACCCTCTTGGCCGTCGCTGCCTCCTCGATGGCTTTCTTCTCCGCCCGCACCGCCCGCAGGAGACCGATCGTCGTCCCGGCCGTCCCGATAAGCACGGCCAGCATCACGACCGCCGCGGCCGCCACCCCCAGCTTGTGCCGCCGGACGTACTTCCTTATCCGATAGACTGTGCTTGGAGGACCGGCTAACACGGGCTCATGGCGCAGATATCGTTCGATATCGGCGGCCAGCTCGGAGGCCGTCGAGTACCGGTGCGTCCGGTCCTTGGCCATCGCTTTCATCGTGATCCAGTCGAGGTCGCCCCGGAGAAGCTTTAACAGCGAGCCCGGGTCGGTCCCCCGCCGCTCGGCGATCTTGACCTGGGTGTCTTTAAGCGTGCTGAGCCGGGTGCTGGCTTTCGGCGGCTCGGTTTCGCGGATAATCCTCTGGATCTCTCCGAACCCGGCCGACCTCAGCTTCTCGACCTCAAAAGGGAGCGTGCCGACCAGAAGCTCGTAGAGGATCACGCCGAGAGAATAGACGTCCGTCCTGGTGTCGACATCCAGGCCGCTCATCTCCGCCTGCTCCGGGCTCATGTACTCCGGTGTCCCGATGAGCTGGCCCTGTTCGGTGAAGAGCGTCCGCTGGGCCAGGCGGTGATCGGTCGCCTTGGCAATCCCGAAGTCGATGATCTTGGGGACCGGCCCGTCGTCCTGGATGACGACAAGAATGTTCGAGGGCTTGAGGTCCCGGTGGATAACGCCCTTCTGATGGGCGTGCTGGACCGCCTGGCAGACGGCGATGAAGAGCCGGAGGCGGTCCTGGGCGGAGAGCTTGTGACGGTCGCAATAGTCGGTGATGGGGATGCCCCGGGCGAGCTCCATGACAAAATAGGGACGGCCGGTGTCGGTGGCTCCGGCATCGAGGACCTTAGCGATATTGGGATGGTTCATGACGGCCAGGGATTGCCTCTCGGTCTCGAACCGGGCGACGACCTCCCGGGTGTCCATGCCAAGCTTGATGATCTTGAGGGCGACGCGGCGCCGGACCGGCTCGACCTGCTCGGCCAGGTAGACGACCCCCATCCCGCCGCTTCCCAGTTCCTCGAGAAGCTTGTACTTGCCGTCGATGAGCGCCCCGGGTGTAGTATCCTTGCCCTCAGGGCGCAGAGTCTGGGTGGGACGGTCAGATGGGCTCACTTGAACCAGGATTCTCTCAGGATCTTGCGGATCTCTTTTTCTTCCTGCTTGAGCAGCACACTCCGGTCCTCTTCTTTGAGGAACCCGAGCTCCAGGAGCTTTATGAATATCTTGTTGGCCGCGTCTACAGGATCCTCTTTATCGGCCTCCACGACCACCTCAGGATTTGCGGATTCTTCATAGGGGATGGAGATGCCTGCCACATTTTGAAGCTGACCGTCCTCCGCTTTTTGGAAAAGACCCTTTTTGTCCCGTTGCCTCAAGACCTCCAAGGGGCACCTGTGATAGACCTCCACGAAATTCCCGATGAGCTTGCGGCATTCCTCCCTCAGCTCCAGATAGGGAGATATCGTCACCGCGATGGCGATGACATCATTCTCGCTCAAAAGCTTGCATTCGAAGGCGATCCTGCGGACATTCTTGTAGATCTCTTCCTTGGTGAACCCGAGTTTCTTTTCGTACTTCCGGCGGATCTGTCCGCCGATCAACTCCTCGGTTCTGTAGTTCAACAGATTCAAGCGCCTGGCCAGGATCCGCGCCGTGTCTTTCTTCCCGGTGAAGGGCAGGCCCGTGATCCAGACGGTGAAGCCCTTCTGTGGGTTCTTTTCTTGGCTGCCTAGCATGTTTCCCGTTCGCCCATTTTTTTCGCTATCTCATTTTAGTTCATTTGAGAATGAACGGCCAATAAAATTTTACGAAAAGCAGGAATACGCCCCAGGAGAGCACGCTGAGTAAAAGGGCCGGCTTGATGATCTTGCGAATGGAGAAATACCCCGAAGCATAGGCGATGGCGTTAGGCGGCGTGCCCACCGGAAGACAGAAGGCCAGTCCCGCCGGGATGGTGATGGCCAGGACGAGAAGCTCCGGCGACACGTTCAGGGAAGAGACAAACCCGAATGAAAAGGGGACGAGGATGACGACGGCGGCGGCGTTGCTGATGAGCTCGGTGAGGGCTTTGCTCAGGGCGGAAAGCACGATGATGAGAAAGAATACGGACACCGTCGAAGTCCCGAGGAGACTCCCGGCCAGCCAGTCGATGGCCTCCGTCTCCGCCAGGGCTTTGCCCAGGGCGATCGCTCCTCCGTACATGATGATGACGCCCCAGTTCACATAGTCCATCACGTCCAGCCATTTGGCGATGTTCAAGACGAAAACCATGACGGCGGCCGCGAGAGAGACCACGGCCAGGCCAAGACGATGCCCTCCCCATATCCAGAAGAAAATGGTGACGATGAGCAGCAGCCCGATTTTGATTTCGTTCTTGCTGATGGGACCCATCCGCTGGAGTTCCTGGGCGAGAATTTTCCTCGCCGGGGTCATGTCCTGAATTTCCGGCTTGAAGAAAGTAACCAGGACCCAATAGACCAGGAATGTCAACACCAAAGCGATGGGGACGGCCGCGATAGCCCAAGAGGAAAACGCAATGGTCCGGCCGTAAGTGTCTCTCAGCAATTCTACGGCCAGAGGTGCTCTGGCGCCGCCCAGGAAGGTTCCGATCCCTCCGACCACCGCTCCCCAGGCCATGGCCAGAAAGAGAGCTGTGGCCAGAGGGCTCCTTTTCTTTTCCAGGTTCAGGCTTTGGACGATTTCCATGACGATGGGGAAGAGCATTGCCGCCACGGCGTGCTCGGGCATAAATAGAGAAAGGAGAGAACCTGTTACTAGAACGCCGAAGATAGCATGGCGAGGACTTCGGTCGAAGCGGACGAGGAAGCTCAGGGCCAGACGTTTGGAGAGTCCGGTATGGATCATCGCGCCGCCGAGAACAAACACGCCGAGGAGAAAAAAGACGGCGCTGTTGCCGAAGAAGGAGAAGACAAGGGTTCTGTCCAGGATTTCGAGCGCGGGGAGAAGGATGATGGCGACCAGGCTGGTCGCCGCTAGCGGTATCGGGGTGAATATCCAGAGAGTGATACAGATCGTAGCAACCCCCAGGCATTTCATGCCGGCGGGGCTCAACCCTGAAGGTGGAGGGAGAAGAATAAGCAGCAGCCCGAGGAAGGTGAAAAGCAACATCAACCCCCGTCTGAGGATTTTCATCTCGGGCCGGAAAGTCATGTCTTCAGACATCGTTGCCGAACCGTCATACAAACGATGTGTGAGGTTTTCCTTCTTGAGTGCCTAGGCTTATACCAAAGATGATCATTGAAGTCAAACGCGGCCTGACAGGACCCATTCCAGGAAGAGAATATTGGCTTTTTGGGGGGTTTGTGGTAAAAGGAAACCTAAACCAGCCCCGGCGAGGAGCGAAGGATGAAAAAAGTCATCAAGAAGCAGCTCAAAGAAGACGAATTCGTCAGCACGATGAACAAAGTCATGCACTTTTTCCAGACGCGGACCAAGGAAATCCTGATCGGCATCGCTGCTATCGCCGTCATCGGCCTGCTCTACACCGGTGTCCGCTTCATCCAGGCTCAGCAGGTCAAAAAGGAGAGCCGGCTGCTCAGCGAGCTCCTCGAGCTCCGCTCCACCCTAAGCTCCAAGCCGGAGAACCTGGCCACATTGGAGAAGATCGCCGGAAGCGGAAAATACGCGCGGCTCGGATATGTCCTTCTCGCGACCTACTGGGTCGAGAACAACGATCTGGAAAATGCCAAGGAAGCCCTGGGGAAGATCTCTTCAACGCCTCAGGATTTCATTTACTTCCAGTCCCGGGACCTGCTCGCCCAGGTCAACGCTCTGCAAAAGAACTATGATGAGTCCATTGCCCTGTTCAACGAAATCGAAGGGGCCAAACCAAAGTCCTATCCTCCAGATGCCGTGCTCTTTCACAAGGCGGAAGCCCTCGAGGCCAAAGGGGACAAGCCGGAAGCCCTGGCCCTTTACAAGAAGATACAGGACGAGTTCCCGCAGTCCTATTTCGGCTACGACGCGGCGGAGAGGGCTCGCAAGATCGAAGCCGCCAAATGACATTCCTTGAAAATCGAGCGAAAAACGATATAATAGCCCCTTCGAATTCATACAGGAGGACTGATATGGCCTATAAAATCACCGATGAGTGCATCAACTGCGGAGCCTGCGAACCCGAATGCCCCAACCAGGCGATCACGGCCGGCGATGAGATCTACGTCATCGATCCGGAGAAATGCACGGAATGCGTGGGACACCACGATTCCTCCCAGTGCGCCGCCGTCTGCCCCGTCGACTGCTGCGTCCCCGACCCGGATCACAAAGAGACGCACGAAGAGCTGATGGCCAAGTTTCACAAACTCACGGGGCGGAGCTGAGCCTCTAACCGTTCGGTCGATAGGAAGGAGCGAGTTCATCGCTTCTTCGACCGTTTTGGATTAATGGAAGAGGGGAAAGCGACGCAGAGATACTGGCTGAACATCCTTCTCTTCGTCGTCACCTGCTTTTCCGCCTTTTTCGTCGGGCTGACCTGGAGCGTCAGCTACATCTATTCCGACCAACTCCTCCAGGATCCCCAGTTTGTCCTGGGCCTCGAAACCCTCACCGATTCTCGGATCATCAGCCTGGGGCTGGTCTATACGGCCGTTCTGATCGCCATTCTTCTGGGACATGAAATGGGGCATTATCTCGCCTGCCGTTTCTACCGGATCGATGCCACCCTCCCGTTTTTCATCCCGGCACCCACGCTGATCGGCACTTTGGGGGCCTTCATCAAGATCAAGGCGCCGATCACAAGAAGAAAACAACTCTTCGACATCGGGATCTCCGGGCCCTTGACGGGATTTGTGCTGTCCCTGCCGGCCCTCGTTTACGGGCTTTCCCTTTCCAAGGTCGTGCCGGCTATCCCGCGGGAGGATGCCTGGATTTTCGGAGAGCCGCTGGTCCTGAAACTGATCGGCGGCCTGATGTTCCGGGATGTCCCGGCGCAGAGAGAGCTCTTGCTTCACCCAATCGGATTCGCCGGCTGGGTGGGTATCCTGATCACCGCCTTCAACCTTTTCCCGGTGGGCCAGCTTGATGGCGGGCACATTTCCTATGCATTGCTGGGAGAGAGGTCCAAGCCTTTGGCCCGAATCCTTCTCGGCGTCTTTATCGTCATGGGGATATTCTTCTGGGTCGGCTGGATCGTCTGGGCCCTGGTGATTCTGCTTCTGGGCTTCAAGCATCCGCAGCTCAGAGGCGACCAGGAAAGCCTTTCGCCGGGGCGCCGGCTGCTGGGCGTGGTCATTCTTTTGATCTTTGTCCTGTCCTTTATTCCGGCGCCGATCAAGGGATACAGCCTGCTGGAAGTCGTCCGGCAATGGGGGCTTTAAGAGTGGAAAAACGAGCCGATGAGAGAGGCCGGAATTTTTTCACAGAAACTGTGGAAATGCTGTGGAAAAACCATCTGTTTTCAGCATGCAAGTTTGGACTTTTATTGAGGATATGGCATTTTGCACAAGATTTCGTCAACTGCCAGGCGGCCGCCGCGAGTTTTTCATATATTATTGATAATAAAATAATTACATGTATCGACCGGCGACGGACAAACGTTTCAGTGAGTCCGGCATGAGCAAATCATTCGGGGAAGTGGAGACGGCCTTCTTGACCCTGCGGCGAAAATTCCGGTCAAATGAGATATCGCGCCGGGAGTTCATCGACCAGCTCAAGAAACTGAGGCTCCGGGACAGCCAGGGACGTTTCTGGATGATCGGCGCCCAGAGTGGGAAATGGTACTTCTTCGACGGGCGGGAATGGGTCCAGTCCGCACCTCCTGAGGAGGAGGCACCCAAGGTGAAATGCCTGAGCTGCGGACTGGAGAACGCCGCAAGCGCGGAAATCTGCGAACGATGCGGCGAATCTCTGGAGGTCAAGGAAACGGTCTGCCCTGGCTGCGGCACGCCGTTGGAGAATCCTTTTCAGAAATGCCCGGCCTGCAGTCGGGGCGCGGAGGCCTCTCCGGCCGCCGAAGAGGTTCTCTTCAAGTCCGCCGCCGACAATTCTGTCCTCCGCCGGTTGAATCCGGCCTCGCTGTTCATCTTCAGCGGGGCGACCGGCCTCGTCCTGGGAATCATCGCCGGCGCCGTCATCGGCGCCGCCGGTTTCTTCCCAGGGATGGCCAAATCCCTGCCCGATTTTCTGAGCACGCTGCACGGGACGTTGATGGGGGGGATCATCTATGCGGTTATGGGCGGCCTTCTGGGTTTCGCGCTCCTGGGAGTGGTCGGCTATCTCGAAGCCCTTCTCTTCAACGCCTTCTCCTCGATCCTGGGTGGATTCCGCGTGACTCTTGATCGGACCGAGGAGAGCGAGGAAGAGGACAAGGAGTCTTTCTAGGCGCGAGTCTTCAATCGCGCCAGCGCGTAAGCGATCTGGCCGACTGAGATCGATTCGTCATTCGGGGAATACTGAAGGGGACGGAGAACTTCAAATCCCGCTCTCTCGAGGATCCGGGAAGCCGGCGTCAGCAGTGTCCTGTTCAGGAAAACCCCGCCCACCAGGGCGACTGTGTCGACGTCATAAGCCCGGCGTGCCCTCTCGGCGACCGCGGCGACGGCCCGGGCCAGGGTGCGATGGAAAGCGGCGCCGATTCTCTCCGCTGGTGTCTTCCGGGAGACGTCCCCGACGATCGCCCGGATGGTCGCGCTGAAAGACAGCTGCCAGGGTTCCCGGTCGTCCAGGAGAGAAAAGGGATAGGCGGCCCGTGAGTTTTGGCCCGAGACCGCCTCCAGCCGCATCGGCGCCTCCGCCTCGAACTCGACCTCGATCGGAGCCGTCCCGGAAAGGAAAGAAACAGCGTCGAACAAGCGACCGCAGCTGGAGGTCGGCGGGCTGTGGAGACCGGATTTGATCATCTTCAGGACAGCGTCGCGGCGTTTTCGATCGACCCTGTTGAGAGAATCGAGAGCCGGGATCTTTTCGCCATAAGCCTCCCAGAGATAGGCGAGAGCCATGCGCCAGGGCTGTCGCGCCGCCAGGTCGCCCCCGGGAAGAGGCACGGGCTTGAAATGGGCGACCCGGAGATAAGACGAATAGTCTGCCAGGAGAAATTCTCCCCCCCAGGCGTCGCCGTCTTGACCATAGCCGTATCCGTCGAGAGCGACTCCCAGGACTTTCTTGCCGGCGGGAACCTGATGCTCGAGGAGGACGGCGAGCACATGGGCATAGTGATGCTGGACCTGGAGATGGGGCAGGCCGAGCCTTTGGGCATAGCGGGTCGTCCGGAAGTGGGGATGGAGGTCGGAGACGACCAGTTGCGGCCGGACATCGAAAAGACGTTCGAGATGGGCGACGGTCTCTTCGAAATAGCGGAAGTTCTGGTATTCATCGAGGTCGCCCAGGAACTGGCTGGTGATGACATAGCCGTTCTTGTAGACCGAGATCGTATCCTTGAGCTCACTGCCCAGGGCGAGGATGTGGTCGGGCACCTGGAGGTGAGCGGGGACGCGCTGAGGATAGGGGACATATCCGCGGGCGCGTCTCAGGAAAAGAGGGGACGTTCCGGCGAGCTTGAGGACCGAATCGTCCGCCCGCGTCTGGATCGGCCGGTCGTGAGTGAGGATGACGTCGCAGAGCTTCGCTATCCCTTCGCTTTCGTCCTTGGCGATCGGGGCGTCTTTGGGGTTTGAGCTCGTGGCCGTGATGAGACCGAGGTTTGCGAGCAGGAGATGGTGGAGCGGCGTATAGGGGAGCATGAAGCCGATCTCGTCGAGATGAGGGGCGATCCCCGGGATGTCCTTTTTTTTCCGGAGGAGGACGATGGGACGGCTGACCGAGGTGAGCTCGCGCCGCTCGGCGGGACCGACGAAAGCGAACCGCTCCACTATGGCGATGTCACGGGCCATCAGGGCGAGAGGCTTTCTCTTTCTTTCTTTGATCGTCCTGAGGCGCTTGACCGCCGCCGGGCGGCGCGGGTCGCAGACGAGATGAAACCCCCCCAGGCCTTTGACGGCCAGGATCCGGCCTTTCCGGATGAGCGCCGCGGCCGTCTCGATGCCCCCGGCGATCCTTTCCCCGGTCCGGGCATCCTTGAGCGTCACCCGGGGGCCGCAGGCGGGGCAGGCGATGGGCTGAGCATGGTAGCGCCGGTCTCCGGGGTCCTCGTATTCGCGCCGGCAATCGGGGCACATCTCGAACCCGGACATCGTGGTCTTGGGCCGGTCGTAGGGAAGAGAGCGGACGATGGTGTAGCGGGGCCCGCAATCGGTGCAATTGGTGAACGGATAACCAAAGCGGCGTTCCTGGGGGTTCGTGATTTCTTCCCGGCAGGGCTCGCAGGTGGCGATGTCGGGCGAGATGAAGACGAAGCTTTCACCCTCCTTCGTAGGGATGATCCGGAATCCGGAGCAGCCCTGGGGTGAAGCCGGCCGGGTGTCCATTCTCTCGATCCGGGCCAGGGGCGGCTTCTTTTTTTCCAGGGCCTGGAGGAAAGGCCCGAAATCCGTCGGTCTATCCGATTCGAGATGGATTTCGACTCCGGAGCCGATATTCCTGACCCAGCCTTGGTAGCCCCAGCGGTCCGCCAGGCGGGAGAGAAAAGGCCGGAAACCGACGCCTTGGACGACCCCGGCGACAATGACCCGGATGGCTCGCCCCGCCGGCCGTCGCGCCGGGCTCCCGGCATCAGCGGTCGGTCTTCGTTTTTTCACCCGGCTTCCCTTTCTCGGTTCTTTGACTGTAGACGCATCCGCAGTAGTCCTGGCGGTAAAGGTTGAGCTCCCTGCTCAAGGCGACGCTCTTCCGGAAACCGTCCTTTTTCTTGAAGTCCGCCTCCAGAAATCCCACGCCGAAGCGTCGGCTGAACATCTTCCCGATCCGGTTGAGGGAGGCCGCCTTCTTCCAGGGGCTCAGGCTCATGATAGTGGTGAAACCATCGAACCCGAGGGTCGAAGCGGTCCGGGCCGTCCGTTCGAGCCGGAGGGCATAACAGACATCGCAACGCCGCCCCTTTTCCGGCTCGTTCCTGAGCTTGTGGGTCAGCTTCAGCCAAAGGGAAGGGTCATAATCGTCCTCGATGAGCCGGATGCCCAGGAAGGCCGCCACCTTCCGCGTTTCCTCGAGCCGCCGCTCATATTCGGCGGCGGGGTGAATGTTCGAATTCGAGAAGAACCCGGTCACTTCATGGGTGTCCTTGAGGAGGCCGATCACGTAGGCGGCGTCGGGCGCGCAGCAGACGTGGACGAGCAACTGCGGCTTGGGCATGACTCTATTCTAGCGGTGGAGGCCGGGCTGGTAAAGGGGAGGGGAGGAGGAGGGTCACCCGCCGCCGAGCAATTGGATGCGGTGCTGCAGGATGGAGATGCGGTGGTTGACCAGGTCGATCTCGGCATAGAGCCCCCTGAGGTCCAGGTTTTCCAATTTCTTTCTCTCCAGGATCCGGCCGAAAGAGACATAGATCTTTTCCTGATGGACATCTATTTCCTTGATACGCTCCTGGGCTTTTTTTTTCTTTCTCTCCCAGTAATGGGTTTCCCGGACGATCTCGCGATACTGGTCTTTGCCTTCTTCTTCCAGTTCTTTAATTGAACGTTCGAAGTGGCCGATCCTCCTGACGGCGTCCTTGATCTCGTCTTCGACTGCGGCGGCCTGTCGCTCGTTATCCGCCTTCCTGGCCTGCTTCTTGAGGGCCCTCGATTCCTCTTTTTTCGTTTTGAGCTTCTCGTCGAACGGCTGTTTTTCGGCTTTGAGTTCCCTGAGCTTCTCCCCGAATTGCGCTTGCGATTCTTCCAGCCTTTTATGAAGACGTTCGAGCTCGGCCAGGGCGTTTTTCGCTTCCATCTGGTCGGCGTCCCGCCGTTTGACCAGAGCGGCGAGAGAGGCCCGGATATTTTCGGCGCCATCGAGACGGATATCGGCATCCCAGCCTTTCTCACCCATGAGCTTGAGGATATCCCCCTTTTTCTGCCGCTCCCGTTTGAGCCTGAACCTCAGTTGGAAGAGTACGGACCTTCTCCTGGCCCCGGCAAGAAAAGAACTCAGGCGCAGGCGAAGCCGCTTGTCCCGGAGGAAGATGAAAAGGAGAAGGAGCCCGATGATCAGGAGCATGAACCAGAAGGTCCAGTAGGGGAGGCCGTCCTTCTGGAGAGAAGGCATGGCCTGAATAGCGATGATCTGCAATATATCCCTCCGAGCGGGTCCGTTTATGCCTATCTTCTTTAGCCTGAACGGGCCCGTTTGTCAATCCCTCCCGGGGCGAAGGAGGGCCGGGACCTTGTTCCTTTCTTTGATGACCCGGGTTTGTGTTTCCCGCGGCAGGTTCGATGCTGCGTCGAAGTTCAGGATCGACCAGTCGATGAGGAAGAGAGCGGCCGGCAGGTTTTCCCTGAAGATGGGGTCGATGTCCCGCTCGGCGTTGAAGAATCCTCCCTCGAGCTGGTCGACTGGAGGTAGTTCTATAGTGAAAGCGGGGATCCCGGCCACCCCGAACGCCCAGTCGGTCGTGTCGCCGTTCGTGAGATAGAAGGAATCGCCCGCCCGCCCGAATCCGTAAACCCGTCCGTTCACAGCCTGCATCAGGGCCGACATGGTGGATGCCAGGGATTCGAAGAGGGCCTCTTTATCGGTGGGGGCCGCGATGAATCCCCAGGGATAAAGGATAACTTGGGAATAGCTGTGGTAGGAGATTAAGGCCTGGAAGTGCCGTTGCCAGAAAAAATCCCGGACGGCCTGGGTTTCAGGCTCGGAGAAAGGCCCGGCGCCGCGGTAGATCTCAGAAGCAGGCTCGGGGCTGGAGCCCTGGTCATCATAGCCCCAGTTGTATCCGTAGTTCCGGTTGATATCCACCCCGAAACTCCCGTCGGAGTTGAGGCGCCTGTTCTTCCGCCAATAGCGGTAGGACCGGATCGAGTACTCCAATCCGTCCGGATTGACCAGCGGCACGATCCAGATTTCGCTGTGGTCAACCGCCCGGCGGACTCGGGTATCGGTCCCGTACTGTTCAAGCAGAAACTCGGCCAAAAAATAGGGCACCTCGACCGAGATCCACTCGCGGGCGTGGTGACAGCCGAGGAAGAGAACCTCGGCTTCCTCCTCGTCCAGAGAGACGTTGTCGCTGATCTTGAGGGCGTAGATATTCCTGTTCTCCAGAGAGACCCCGATGGTGAAAAGCCGGGCCAGCTGCGGGAAAGCAGCCTCGAGGGCCCGGAGGTCGGCCTCGAGCTCGGAATAGGAATGATAGTCGCCGTTGATGCCGCCCTGGAGAAGCAGCGATCGGAGATTCAGAGAGGGGAACTTATGGGATTCGAGGAGATAGGAGATCCGGTTCCTGTCCAATTGGCGGGTGTCCTGGGGGCCGACCAGGATATAGATCCGGCCCTCCCATTCGAAAAGAAGGTCCAGGCCGAGAGTCTGCAGCCGGGCGGCGAGGCCTGGCGCCTTTGCCACGCTGATGATGTCAAGCTTTTCGGGCGGAGTGGTGCCGGCCGCGAGTAGAATGCCACAGAAGAATGCGAGGATAACGATAGCCGCTGCTTTCTTTATGAGAAATCCTTGTTTTATGGTCACGTTAGCGTCCTTTAAAGACGAATGCCCAGAGATGAAGCGATCCTAAAGACTTTAAGGGAATGCCCCGAGCCGGACTCGCGGCCGACGAGGCCGCCGATATCGAAGACGACCATTCTCCAGCGGACTCCCGCGCCGAACGAGAAATTCGTATAGGCCGACACGGGATTCCGCATCGGCTGCCGGTCGTAGGAAATGCCCAAGCGCAGGGGGATGGCGGCGTCATAGCCAAAGAGACGAACAGCGAGGGAATATTCGCCGCCGCCGCCGGCCTTGAGGGTGTCTCGGAAGTCCCGCCGTTCGCTTTCCCCGAAAAACTCGGCCCGGTACTTCGACCAGGGGAAATATATCAGGTCGCCCAGGACCCGGAACTTCGCCGAGATTACGTAGCGGACTCCCACACCGGCCGCCCAGGGCTGGCGATAGATATCGTCCGAAGCGGCCTCGATGAGGATATCCGTCCCGCCGCGCGGCGCCCGGTAACGAAGCAGGCTCCGGCTGTCCGCTTTCTTGTCGCAGGACGTTCGGAAAACGAAACCCAGGTCGAGCCGCTCGCTGATCCGCGCCAGCAATCCGGCGTTGAGGTAGAAGCCGGAGAACCGCTGAGCGAGCGAATGGCTGATGGTGATGTCGGCCTCGAAATCCTGGTCGATGACCTCCCTGCTGAGTTCCCCCCGGACGAAATTGAACCCGACTCCGACCTGGATGTTCCGGCCGATTTTCCGGGCCGCGGCCAGGTTGAAATTTCGGAGATACCCCGACTGGTCAAAAGAAATGGCGTAGTAGGGACGGCCCGCAAAGGATGACTGCGCCGATACATCCGGACGGTCATAGCTCTCGGTGAGAGCGGCGGTCAGGGCGACGGCCCAGCCTTTGAAGCTGTAGGAGATACCTGCGAAATCGAGGGAAAAAAGGCCGATCGCGGGATTCTTCTCCGTGACCAGGACTCCGGTATTGACGATCGAATAGCGAAAAAAGGAGCTGTAAGAATACGAGCCGTTGAGGCAGACCGAGAACTTCGGCAAGGCGGGGAGGAGAGCCGGGTTGCCGAGGGCGGCCGAGCAGTCCTCCGCCAGCGCCAGCTGAGTCTCCCCGCGGCCGAGGGACGAGGCGACCGACAGTCCGAAGGTGTTCCAGGACCGGAGCGGGGCTTCATCTTCGTACTGGCCCAGGACGAGCTGGGCGGGAGAAACGGCCGGGAGCGCAATCAGGATTATCAGAACGAGCGAACACCGGGAGGGAAGGGTAGCCATGATCACTTTTAAGGATTCTTATTTTACCAGCATTTCCACCCTTTAAACAACGGCGCGAAGCTGGAAGCATCATGGTTCCGCATTGAATCAAACTAAGATCAGGTTTGGGGATGGATAAGCGACCTCTCGGGTTTAGCCTTCCCGAGATGTTTTTCGAGGGAAACCGCTCTGGCGGTCGCGAGGACTGTCTGAGCACGTGGAGATCATACGGAGATGGGCTAGAATGGAGACAGTATGCAGTTGGCGTCTCGATCTATCACGCGGAGTTCCGCAGCGCTGAGAAAAACGCCGAGGGAACGGCGTGAAAAACCCGAGGGGAGCGCAGCCATCCCCAAAACCTGGAGGTTATCGGAGGGCGTTGAAAAATCGGGAAGCGTGTGCTATAGAGTATGTTTCTTTGGAGCCGGATATGATGACTAAAGAGAAGCCCAAGCGGCGCGTCAAGATCGCTTCCACGGGGTTCTACGCGCCGGAAAAAATCCTGACCAACGCCGACCTTGAAAAGATGGTCGATACCACGGACGAATGGATCGTCAGCCGCTCAGGGATCAAGGAGCGGCGGATCGCCTCGCCGGAGCAGGCCACTTCCGACCTCTGCATCGAAGCGGCGCGCCGGGCTCTCCAGAACGGGCATCTCAAGGTCGAGGACATCGACCTGATCATCGTGGCCACGGCCTCGCCCGATACGCTCTTCCCTTCCACCGCTTGCTGGGTCCAGAACGGGCTAAAGGCCGATCATGTGGCCGCCTTCGACATCGGCGCCGGCTGCACGGGTTTCCTCTATGGCTTGATCATCGCCGAGGGCCTGATCCTGAGCGGCGTCTCGAAGCGGATCCTGCTCATCGGTGGAGAGATCCTGACCAAGATCACCAACTGGAAGGACCGGGGGACCTGTGTGCTCTTCGGCGACGCCGCCGGGGCGGCGGTGCTCGAGGAGAGCCATGACGACTCGGGTATCCTGTCCCATTATTGGAAGGCCGACGGCTCGCTGGCCGGCCTTCTCTACATGCCCGCCGGGGGCACCCGGATGCCCGCATCGGCCAAGACCGTCGCCGAGGACCTCCACACCATCCAGATGAAAGGAAACGAGGTCTTCAAGCATGCCGTCAAAAGGATGGGGGAATCGGCCATTGAAGCTCTCAAGAAGGCGGGCCTGAACAAAGAGGATATCCGCTGGTTCATCCCCCACCAGGCCAATACCCGGATCATCGATGCCACCGCCGAGCGCCTGCGGATCCCTCCGGGAAAGGTCTATGTCAATATCCAGAAATACGGGAACGTCTCCGTGGCTTGCATTCCCATCAGCCTGCACGAGCTTTATGAGGCCGGAAAGCTCGAAAAGGGGGATGTCGTCCTGATGGACGCGTTCGGGGCCGGCTTCACCTGGGCCGCCGTCGCCTATCGCTGGTGACGGGCTCCGCTCATTCGGCGGCCAGTTGCTGGAAATACTTGAGCAGCGTCTCCTTGTCGATCGCGCCGACTTCCTTGGAACGGATGCGTCCCGATTTGTCGATGATAATGGTCGTCGGGATGTACTGGCCCGGCTGGTAGTCGTTGATGATCTTTTCGGTGTTCCGTCTTGTCTCCAAGACCACCGGATAATTGACCTTGTATTTCTCGATGAAGGCGGCGACTGCGCTTTTTCCATTCGAATCCAGTGAGATGCCGAGGATTTCGAGCCCGTTGGCCTTTTGCTCGGTGTAGGCTTCGATGAAGTCGGGGATCTCGGTCCGGCAGGGAGGGCACCAGGTTGCCCAGAAATTCAGGAAGAGAACCTTGCCTTTATAGTCGGAAAGGGTGATCGTCTTGCCGTTGAGATCGGTCAGCGTGAAATCGGGAGCAGAAGCATAGTTGGCCTGGGCCGAAGTTGTCGGGATGAACGATGTCCCTGTCAGCATCAATACGGCCGCCGTTATTACCGCGCAACAAACAGGTTTCATTTTTGTCTCCTTGCCTGCAATTCCGATTAATATTATAGATTTAATCGAAATTTTTTGCAACAGGGAAATAGGGTGACACTAACCCTAATTCTCCCCTTATTTCGCTTTCAATTCGCTTCGCACTTCTTGAGCAAGCGCTCCCAGTTGTGGTCAACTTCGGCCTGGATGAACTTCAGGTCTTCCTCCTTGAGGTGGCGGAACCGTCCCTGGAGCCGGAAATAATCGTCGACCGGTTTCTTCTCGCGCGGCTTGATGTTGAGCTTGTATTTTTCGCCGTTCTCGACCTCGAACAGGGGGAAGATGCAGTTCTGGACGACCATCCGCCCCAGCTTGATCGTGTCCTCCGGCCGGCTCTTCCAGCCCGTCGGGCAGGGCGCATAGATGTGCAGGAAGCGCGTTCCCTTGATATCCTTGGCCTTTTTTGCTTTCTTGTAGAGGTCCTCGGGATAGCTAGTGTTGGCCGTCGCCTGGTAGGGGATGCGGTGGGCGGCCATGATGGCATCGAGGTCCTTCTTCGGCCTGTTCTTGAAATGCTTGACCGGTGTGGTCGTTGTCCAGGCTCCGTACGGGGTCGCGCTGCTCCGCTGGATGCCGGTGTTCATGTAGGCCTCGTTGTCGTAACAGATATAGATGATATCGTCGTTGCGCTCGGCGGCTCCGGAGAGCGCCTGGATGCCGATGTCGTAGGTCCCGCCGTCGCCCGCCCAGGCGACGACCGTCGTCTCCGTGTCGCCGACCATCTCCAGCCCGGCCTTGAGCCCCGAAGCCGACGAGGCGGCCGTCTCGAAAGCGCAGTGAAAGATCGGGACATCGAGCGAGGAATGGGGGAAGGGGCCGTCGATGACCGACCAGCAGCAGGCCGGAATACACAGCGCGGTCTTCTGTCCCAGGGCTTTGAGGACATATCTCATGGCCAGCGTCGCCGCGCATCCCTGACAGGCCAGGTGGCCGGAGCCCATCAGCTCTTCGGTAGGGAGGCTCAGCTTCATCGTCTTTTCTTTTTTCATCTCTTCACTCCGATCCAAGTGATGTCCTCTTCCGGTTTGTCCTTGGCGAGCGTCAGATGGGCGATTTCCTTGTAGGCTTCGGGCGTAATATCCCGGCCTCCGAGTCCGGTGATGTACCCGAAAAGAGGCAAGTCATGGTCCCGGCCGTAGAGCGCGGACTTCACTTCCTGGTAGAAAACACCGTGATGGCCGTAGGAGATGTTCCGGTCGACGACAGCGACCTTGCGAGCCTTGGTGAGGATCTCCCGCACCTTGGCGAACGGGAACGGCCGGAACATCTTGATACGCAGGTTGCCGGCTTTGATGCCCTCCTGGCGCAGCTGGTCGACGCCCACCCGGGCAGTATATCCGGCCGTCCCCGAGGTGACGAAGATGAGCTCGGCGTCTTCGCAGCGGTAATCCTCGACCTGGCCGAGGTAGCGGCCAAACATCTTTTCGTATTCGCGGCCGGTCTGTTCGACCAGGTCCGGCACCTTCTCCATGTCCTTCTGGAGCTTGTAGCGCAGCTCGAAATAATGCTCCGGCGAGGTCAGGCCGCCGAACGCATGGGGGTCGGCGGGCGTCAGGCGGACGGGCGGATTGAAAGGAGGAAGAAAGGCGTCGACTTTTTCCTGGTCGGGAATATCGACGACTTCATAGGTGTGGGAAAGAGCGAAGGCGTCGAGGATGACCATGCTCGGGATCATCAGCGCCTCCGACACCCGGAAGGCTTGGATGACCGTGTCCACGACCTCCTGGTTCGAAGAGCAGTAGAACTGCATCCAGCCCGTATCCCGCTGGGAGATGCTGTCGTTCTGGTCGGTCCAGATCGACCAGCCGGGCGCCATGGCCCGGTTGATGTTGCCCATGACCACCGGGTTCCGGCCTCCCGAGGCCCAGTGGAGGAGTTCATGCATCAGCGCCAGGCCTTGAGCGGACGTGGCGGTGAACGTGCGCGCTCCGGCGATCGAGGCGGCGATGCAGGCGGCCATGGCCGAGTGCTCGGACTCGACCTTGATGAACTTGGCGTCGAGGGTCTTGTTGGCGCACATCTCCGACAGCAGCTCGACCACCTGGGTCTGCGGGGTGATGGGGTAGGCGGCGATGACCTGGGTGCGGCCGAGCTGGGCCCCCCAGGAGAGGGCGTGGTTTCCCATGATGACTTTCTTCATTTCTCTTCCTCCACCATGGCGATGCACTTGGAGGGGCATTCCTCGGCGCAGATGCCGCAGCCCTTGCAGTAGTCGTAGTCGACGACGGGGAACTCGTTCTCGATATAGATGGCCACGTCGGGGCAGAACTTCCAGCAGATGCCGCACTGGATGCAGTTGCTGTTGTCGATGACGGGCCGGATGTTGCGCCAGGCCCCGGTCTTGTTGTAGAGCATCGAGCCGAGCGACATGGGCATCAGGGGAACATCCTTTTCCGACTGAAATATGATTTTTTCGGCCTTCTTGCGATTTTTCATTGCTGTCCTTTCGAAGAGGGTCAATCCCTATTATTATTATAAATTATATCAAATTAGTGTACTATCTTCGATCGATCCGCCGGCGATTCCTTATTTCCTCTCCCCAGGTGGGAGAGGATAGAGGAGAGGGGCATGATAGATCCTACACCACCTTCTCGGCGTGTTCATAGGCCTCTTTGGCCGCCGCCATGTTGTCTTCTTGCCGTATCGGCACGCCCTCCTTGATCGCGGCGAGGAGAGGCTCGAGCTTGGTCAGGTCCAGTATCTTGACGACGGCGCCGACGATGGCCGTGTTGACGATCGGAGCGGCCAGGGTCCCGAGCTTGCGCTTGACGGCGATACCCGTGGCGTTGATCGTCGCCACCTTGAATTTCTCCGGGAACTTGAACGAGGCCGGGTCCTTTTCGCTGTTAATGATGATGACTCCGCCGTCCTTGAGGCCTTCGGTCACATCGATCGCCTCGACCAGGGTCGGGTCGACGACGACGACATGGTTGGGCGCATAGATGCGGCTCTTGTCGTAGATCGGCTTGCTGTCGATCCGGATAAAGGCGATGACCGGGGCCCCGCGCCGCTCGACGCCGAATTCGGGATAAGCTTGGACGTAATTGCCCTCCTTGGCGAGCGCGTCGGCCAGGACCTTGGAGGCGACGACCGTGCCCTGGCCGCCCCGGCCATGGAATCGTATTTCAATCATTGCGATCTCCTTGCAAAAATAGGACCGTCCCCATTTTTTACAACTCGAACTTCATCACCCGGTGCGCATGGCACTCGATATTGACCGCCGCCGGCATCGAGGCGATGTGGCAGGGGAAGGACTCGACGTGGACGGCCAGGGCGGTAATCCGGCCTCCCATTCCCTGCGGGCCGATGCCGAGCTTGTTGATCCTCTCGAGGAGCCTCTTTTCCATGTCGGCGTAGAAGGGGTCCGGGTTATGAGAGCCCAGGGGCTGCCGTAATAACGCCTTCTTGGCGAGCCAGGCGGAGTATTCGAAATTCCCGCCGACGCCGACGCCGACGATGATCGGCGGGCAGGGATTGGAGCCGCCCTTGTCCGCCGTCTCGACAACGAAGTCCTCGATCCCCTCCAGGCCGGCCGCCGGGGCGAACATCCGGATGGCGCTCATGTTCTCGGCGCCGCCTCCTTTGGCGACGAAGGTGACCTTGAAATCATCTCCAGGGACGAGCTCCCAGTGGATGTAGGCGGGTGTGTTGGTGCCGGTGTTTTTCCGCCGGACCGGGTCTTCGACGACCGACTTCCGGAGATAGCCCTCGGCGTAACCGAGACGCGTCCCCTCGGTGATCGCTTCCCGGAGGCTGCCCAGCCCATCGTCCCTGTCGAGCTTGACGTCCTCACCGATCTCGACGGCGAAGACGGCCAGCCCGGTGTCCTGGCAGAGGCCGATCTTTTCCTCCCGGGCGATCCGGGCGTTCTCGACCATCTGGTTGAAGACCTCTTGGCCAGCCGGCGACTCCTCTTTCTTAGCCATCTCGCCGATGACCTTGGCGACATCATCCTGGAGCTCGAAATTGGCCACCTGGACAAGATCCTTGATTTTATCCCTGACCTGGGAGAGTTTAACGACCTTCATTGAAGACCTCCTCCATGAGATTCAAGAGTGGAGAAACGTTTTAGTTTAAGATTCCCGGCGGCGGGTGTCAAGCAAAACGCGCAGCAAAACGCGTCATTCCGGCCCGGAAGGTGTTTTTTTGAATTCGATGGCGACGCGTATCCAGACCTTGACCTTTATTCCCATGACGGATGCCGGCTCGAATTTCCACTGCCGGACGGCTTTCAGGGCGGCCTGGTCGAAACCGACGGCGTTCTTGATGCCTTGGACGATCTCGGTATCGACGACGTTTCCCTTCTCCGAGATCAGGGCGTTGATGATGATCGTGCCCTCGATGCCCAGTAATCTGGCATGCTCGGGATAGACCGCCGGAATGCTTCTGATCAACACGGGACGCGTGCCTACAAGGTTCAGCGGCAGCAAATCGCCCTCTTTGAGCTCATCGATATTCGGATCAGTGGGCGGAGCGGCCGCGGCGCTCTGTTCTGAGTCTTTGGCCGCGTCTTGGCCGGGTTTCTCTGCGGGCTTTTTTGCGGGCGCGCTGGGGTTCGCGCTTTGAGGTTCGGGATTGGACGGCAGAGGCTTGGCCACCTCTTGCGGGAGCGCCTCGGTTGAATTCCGGGCCAGGTTAAAAAAGGAGATCAGCTTATCGAGGTCAGGCCAGGCCGATTCGTAGATTTCTAGGGAAGCGAACCCCTGATCGCCCATCAGGGCCGCCGCTTCACGAAGGCTTTTCTCCGACGCCTGGATATCCTTGAGATAATACCTGCAGAGACCGAGATAAACGTTCGCTTTGGCCTGGAGCTCTTTGTTCCCGGCCAGACCAAAAGCGGCGATCTCGAAGTCGCGGGCCGCCTCCTGATAGTTCCTGGCGAGGAAGGATTTCTGGGCCTTTTCGAGAATGCTGATGTAGAAAGGATCGGTTTGCTGGGCGGAGAGCGAAATAGCGGTGAGGAGGACAATCCCCGCCAGAGCGAGGGCAACGGAAATTCTCCGCTTATTCATCTGATCGTTGATCAGCTAAGTTTAAACCTTGGTTTAGGTTCTCAGCCCTTTCTTCCACCTTAAATATAAACCACCCGCCCGAATTTGTCAAAAGGAAGGATTGTCATCGCGAGCCTCCCTCGGAGGCGTGGCGATCTCAAGCACCTAACGAGAATCTGCGGCTATTTTAAATTTAGCGCCAATAATTTTAGCTCACTCATCTCCTCGATGGCGTAGCGGATGCCCTCGCGGCCGAACCCACTCTGCTTGATCCCTCCGTAAGGCATGTGGTCGATCCGAAAGGTCGGGATATCGTTGACGATAACGCCGCCAACCTCTAGCGTTTCATAGGCTTCGAAGGTCTTCCGTAGGTCGTTGGTGAAGACCCCCGCCTGGAGCCCGTAGACCGAATAGTTGACCGCTTCTAAGGCCTTCGCGAACTCGGTATAGGGATACACCACGACGACCGGCGCAAAGGCCTCCAACCAGGAGATCCGGAGGTCCGGGATGACGTTCTCCAGGATGGTCGGCTCGAACATGGTGCCCTCCCCCTTTCCGCCGCAGACGATTCGAGCGCCCAGGCCCATAGCCTCCTCGATCCATTCCTCGGTCTGCCTGGCGGCCTCCAGGTTGATCATCGGGCCGATGTCCGTGCCCTCGTCCAACGGGTCTCCCATCTTGAGCTTTTGGGTGCGACCGATAAAGTCGGCCATAAACCGGTCATAGATGCTTTCGTGGAGGAAGATCCGCTGGATGGAGATGCAGATCTGGCCCGAGTAGGAAAAAGAACCCGTGACGATCCGGGGGACAGCGAATTTGAGGTCGGCGTCGGGCTCGACGATGACGGCGGCGTTCCCCCCGAGCTCGAGGGTGACTTTTTTCCGGTAAGCCTTTTTCTTGAGCTCCCAGCCGACCGCGGGGCTTCCGGTGAAAGTCACCTTTTTGACGACGTCGTCGGTCAGCAGGATCTCGGATTCTTTGTAGCCGGCGGGCAGAACATTGAACCCGCCATGAGGATAACCGGACTCTTGGATGATTTCTCCGAGGAGAAGGGAGGTGATCGGGACCTGAGAGGCCGGACGCAGGACGATGGTGTTCCCCACGGCCAGTGCCGGTGCGACCTTATGGGCCACGAGGTTGAGGGGGAAATTGAACGGCGTGATGGCCGTGACGACACCGACCGGAAACCGCCGCACCAGACCCCATCGCCGGGCCGTTGCCGCGCTGAGGTCGAGCGGAATGAGCTCGCCGCCCATCCTTTTGGCCTCCTCCGAGGCGATATCGAAGGTCATGACGGCCCTGTCGGCCTCGGCCCGGGCGTCGCGGATTATCTTGCCGGACTGAAGGGTGATGGACCGGGCCAGGTCCTCCCGGCGCGCCTTAATCCCGGCCGAGATCTTGTCCAGGATGCCCGATCGTTCGTACGAGGAGAGCCGGCGCGTTTTTTGGAAGGCGTTGTCCGAAGCGGCCAGCGCCTCCTCGACCTGCTCTTTCGCGGCGAAATGGACCTTCCCCACGACACTCCGGTCGTAAGGAGACTTGATCTCTTTAACGGTCTTGGATTCTTTCCACTGCCCGTTGATAAGAAGCCTATATTCTTTCATGATTCCCTCCCGATGCGCCTATCCTTTCATTCTATGCGAATGATACAGATTCTTCAGCATGAGCGCGTCAATCTCGAGGTTGGGGCTCTCGCAGATGACCATCCCGGCCGCGCCGACATCCCGGAGCGCCTGGAGCCAGGCGTCGAAATTGAAGTCCGACTTCTGGAGGTCCAGGTGCTTGATCTCGCCCCGTTCGCCGTAGAGGATACCCGCGATATGGATGTGCATATCGCCGAGCGCCTTCTCGCCCAGCTTCTTCTCGATCTTCCTCAAGACATGGCAGAAGTGCCGGTAAGAATTCTCGTTGCTCTCCCGGGCATGAAGATGGGCAAAATCAAAGCAGGGGCGGAGCCCGTCGACCTCCCGGCACAAGGCCAGGATTTCATCGAGAGAGCCGAACTGGGTTTTTTTGCCCATCGTCTCCGGCCGGAGGGTGACCGGATTCTGCTCCGACCTCAGGATCGAGACGACATTGCGAAGCGCGGTCTTGATATTCCGGTAGGTCTCATCGGGGGAATCGGGACCGTAATAGCCGCCGTGGAAAACGAGGCTTCTGGCTTCCAGGACACGAGCCAGCCGGGCCGAGCTGATGAGATGCTCCTGGCTGGCCAGACGTTTTCCCGGCTCCGCCGAGTTCAAGTTGATGTAATAAGGAGCATGGACGCTGAGGCGGATGCCGAGGTCTGCGGCCTTCCGGCCGATCTCCCTCGCCGTGTCGTTCCCCATCTTGACGCCTTTGACGAACTCGACTTCCAGGCAGTCGAGGCCGAGCTTCTTGACGTGGTCGAGCGCAGCCAGGGTGGTTGAGACGGGCGCAGAGAGGGGAACTCCGGCCGTCCCGAAAAGGAGCCTTCTAGAAACAGAAGTCATCAGCCCTTCCATCCGTGTCGAGGAACCGGCTGACGATGCGCAAGGCGCAGTACTCACCGCACATGGAACAGGCCTTGGACTTGGACCTTCTCTTCTTGCGGATCTCGGCGAATTTATGGGGGTCGATGACGAGCTTTTGCTGGGCTTCCCAGTCGAGTTTCTTGCGGGCCTTAGAGAGGACGAGGTCCCGGTCGAGGGCGCCCTTCACTCCCTTGACGATGTCGGCGGCGTGGGCGGCGATCTTGGAGGCGACGAGGCCCTCCCGGACGTCGTCGAGCGTGGGCAGGCCCAGATGCTCGGCCGGCGTCACGTAGCAGAGGAAATCGGCCCCGGCGGCGGCCGCGATGGCGCCCCCGATCGCCGAGACGATGTGGTCATAGCCGGGCGCGATGTCGGTGACGAGAGGCCCCAGGACATAGAAGGGCGCTTCATGGCAGACGCGCTTCTGGAGCTTGATGTTCATCTCCACCTGGTCGAGGGGGATGTGGCCGGGCCCCTCGACCATGACCTGGACGCCGGCGTCCCAGGCGCGCTGGACGAGCTCACCCAGGGTAAGAAGCTCTTCGATCTGGGGGCGGTCGGTGGCGTCGATGATCGAGCCGGGGCGGAGGCCGTCGCCCAGGCTAAGGGTGATATCGTAGCGGCGGGCCACATCGAGGAGGCGGTCGAAGTGGGCGTAGAGGGGATTTTCGGCGTCGTTATGGAGCATCCAGGCGAGATGAAAAGCTCCGCCGCGGGAGACGATGTCGGCGACGCGTTTTTGCTTTTTGAGGCGGTCGATGGCCTTCTGGGTGAGGCCGCAATGCACGGTCATGAAATCGACGCCCTCTTGGGCCTGGGCCTCGATGGCGGCGAAAAGGTCATCGACGGTCATCTTGACGATGGAGCCGCGGCGGTCGATGGCCTCGATGGCGGCCTGGTAGACCGGGACGGTGCCCAGGGGAATGGGTGAGCGGGCGAGGATGCGGCGGCGGATGCGACGGAGGTCACCGCCCGTGCTCAGGTCCATGATGGTGTCGGCTTCGTACTTGACGGCGACAGCGACTTTGCGGAGTTCGTCGGCGAGGCTCGGGAAGTCGGCCGAAGTGCCGATGTTGACGTTGACCTTGGTGCGGAGGGACCGGCCGATGGCGCAGGGCCGGGCAGGGGAGTGGTTGGG
>JBAQGA010000107.1:0-13066 GCA_049287565.1 Candidatus Aminicenantales bacterium | reverse complement strand
GGACGGTGGAGCGCATCGGCCTGAAAACGACCCGCGTCCACAGCCTCGGCGGGGAGCAGCTCATCTTTGCTAACAGCGACCTGCTTAAGAGCCGGATCAGAAACTACCAGCGGATGGAAGAGCGGCGGATTGTGTTCAATGTAGGAGTCGTCTACCAGACGCCGCCGGAGAAACTGGCGGCGATCCCGGGAATGCTCGAGGAGATCATCAAAGCTCAGGATCTCGCCCGCTTCGACCGATCACACTTCAAGGCCTTCGGGAATTTTTCCCTCGACTTCGAAAACGTCTACTACGTCAATTCTCCAGATTACAATATCTACATGAACGTCCAGCAGGCCATCAACCTGGCCGTCTTCCGCCGTTTTCAGGACGAAGGAATCGAGTTCGCCTATCCCACTCAGACGATTTTGATCGATCGGGGCGCAGACCCATCCGGCTCCGAGACCTGAGGGCGAGGATTACTGCCCGGCCTTCTCAAGATTGCCGCGGGTCTTGACTTCTTCCCGTCCGACCTCGGGAGCTATCCGCAAAGGGAGGCGGGCCTCAAGGAGGTCGTTATCAAAGAGGTAGAGGGCGCGGCTGCGTTCTCCCCGGATATCGAAAAATATTCCGGTATCAGGAAGGGCTCTATTGCGCCAAAAGTGAGCGTCCTCAACCTGGTTGAGGACGATGGCCGGCTGCTCCGCCCCGACAAGACCCTGTCTTCCCGCGAACTCGGCCACTTCTAGCCCCTTGATATCCTCAAAGTAGAGGGCGCTCTTCCAGTTGTCCGACTCCGGCCGGTCCCAGACGACTTCGAAACCGCGGATCTTGAGGTTGCGGGCCCAGCGGAACTTCAGGGCATGCTCGACTTTCTGAATCGGCGCCTCGGGATCGTGGGACAGGAAGAGCTTGACGTTCTCCAGGGTGATGCCGTCCAGCCAGCTCATCGGGTGGCCGTTGATCAAGCTCGATCCCTTGCCACGGGCGATGATGTTCTGGAGCTTGACGTTGCGGATAGAGCCGGCCGGCGGCTCGTTCTCCCACTCGACCTGAGGGTGGACTTCGCTCCGTCGCTTGATGTTGAAATGGAATGGATCGCCGTCCCCCCACCAGAACCAGTCGTGACGGACACAGTCGATGGTCAGGTCGGAGATGACGACGTCGCTGACGTACCCGCCGTCGAAGACCATGAAAGCGAGACCGCGGTTCGAATCCGTGATGACGCAGTTCGATACCGTCACTTTGCGGACGCAGTTCTTGTTACCGTCGCAGAACTTCAAGGCCGATGAAGCCGAGGACAGCCGGCAGTTGATGATAGTGATGTTCTCGCAGGGCAGGGCCGGGCCGAACCAGTCCATGGAGTAAAAGACGATGGCGTCGTCGCCGGTCTCGATCGTCGAGTTGGCGATCCGCAGGTCTTTGCAGCCGTCGGGGTCGATGCCGTCGGCCCAGACGGCTTCCTTCAAGCTGCTGTAGATATAGACGCCGTCAATGACCATCCGCTCGCAGCCGTAAGGATGGATCGTCCAGCTCGGCGATCGCACAAAGCTGAGGCCGGAGATACGGACATCCCGGCAGCGCAGGAGGAGGACCATTTTGGGCAAGGCATAATCTTTCGGGAATGACCGCAGGAGGGGCTTTCCCGCCGTTTCCATCAACAGCTGGTTGTCCCGGATGAAGCGGTCATCGATATCGTTGAGTCGCCACTCGTACTCCGACTGCCCGTCCACCAGTCCCCTTCCTTCGATCGAGACGTTGGTCAGGTCCTCGCCATAAAAAAGAGCGAGCTTGTCATAATCCTGCTTGTCCCGCGAGGCGAAGAGCGTCGCCCCCGCCTCGATGAAGAAACGGACGTGGCTGCGAAGATGAATGGTCCCGGACGTGAACTCACCGGGCGGGAGATAGACCATCCCTCCCCCGGCTTCAGCACACGCATCTACGGCCCTCTGGATGGCCGGGCGGGAGTTGTCGGCCTTCGTGCCCGTGGCTCCGAAATCTTTGATATTGAAGACGACCCCTGCAGGGCCACTTTCCGCCGTTTGAGCCTGTGCGCAGGGAGACGTCAGGCCTCCTAGCATCAGCCAAATGAAAAAGAAGCGAGCACCCGCCGAGAGAAAGCGGCGTTTTTTCATTCCTTCGTCTCCATCCCCGGAAAAATTTCCCCAGAAATCCATATTTTATGTCTTTCCGACCTAAACGCAAGCCGGGAAGTCGCTATCCGATGAATACTCGGGGAAAACCCGCGGTTTTCTATCGCTCCGTTCCCACCGGGACCGGCGTCAAGATCGGCCGGGCGATTCCTGCCGCAGCAGATCGATCGTCTCATAGGCATGTCTCAGGTGGGGGATGACGATGCTGCCGCCGACGATCAGGGCGACGTTGAGAGCGTCATGAAGCTCGGCGTCGGTATAGCCCGCTGAGACGCACTGGATCAGATGATAATCGATGCAGTCATTGCAGCGGAGGACGGCCGAGGCCACCAATCCCAGAAGTTCTTTGGTCTTTTCGGACAGGGCTCCATCCCGGTAGGCGGCCGTGTCCAGGTTGAAAAAACGCTTGATCCCCAGATGCTCGCCGGCCAGGATTTTCTCGTTCATCTTTTCCCGGTAGAGGCGGAAGGCCTCCAATCGCGAAGTCATATCGTCACCTCCTTCGGAATCCTCAATGATCCTTCGGCGCCCATTGTACGCCTTGCTCTGCAGTCGCGACAAGGGCTGCACCGGCCCGATTTCTTGACTCACCGCCGGGACGGACATATACTGGCCCGAGAGGGACCAAGGTCCCCTTCATCGGATGATGCCGGCGTCACGGCGAGGTGTATCATGACCACAAGAAGGCTGCGGGTAGTTTTCCCGATCCTGGTTTTTCTCCTTTCCTTGTTTTTGGTTTCAGAGATCGGCTCTCAAGCACGGCAAAGGACGGCACCGGTGCGCCCGGTCGAGCCGCGAGGACCCCTCCAACCGGAGGAACAGACCGCGATTTCCATCTTCCAGCAAGCCAAGGCTTCGGTCGTTTATATCACCACGCTGGTTTACAGGAGGGATCTCTTCACCTTCAACGTGTTCGAGATTCCGCAGGGGACGGGATCCGGGTTCATCTGGGACGAAGCCGGGCACGTCGTGACCAATTTTCACGTCATCTACCAGGCTCAGGAGGTCCAGGTGGCGCTTTCCGACCAGTCCATCTGGAAGGCCGAGGTCGTGGGCCGAGCTCCCGATAACGACCTCGCCGTGCTGAAGATCACGGCCCCCAGAGACAAGCTCCGGCCGATCCGCATCGGAACGTCCTCCGACCTCAAGGTCGGACAGTCCGCCTATGCCATCGGCAATCCTTTCGGCCTCGACCAGACCCTGACGACCGGAGTCATCAGCGCGCTCGGCCGGGAGATCGAATCCCTGACGCGGAGGCCGATTCAGGGCGTCATCCAGACGGATGCGGCCATCAACCCGGGAAATTCCGGCGGGCCGCTGCTGGACAGCGCCAGCCGATGCATCGGCGTCAACACGGCGATCTACAGCCCCTCGGGTGCCTATGCCGGTGTCGGCTTCGCCGTCCCCATCGACACAGTCAACCGGATCGTCTCTCAGCTCATCGCCTTCGGCAAAGTCATCCAGCCCGGGCTCGGGATCCAAGTCGTTGAGGATTCCGTAGCCCGGCAGGTCGGGATCGAGGAGGGTGTTCTGGTCCTTGATGTCGACCGCCGGGGCGCGGCCGCCGGAGCGGGCATGATGGCGACGCGCTATGACCGGGAGGGCAATGTCGTTTTGGGCGACATCATCGTGGCCATCGACGGCCAGAGTGTCAAAACCTCGGATGACCTCTACAAGATACTCGAACGCTACAAAGTGGGTGATGAGGTCCGGGTGGAGGTTCTAAGGGGCGGCCGAAAGCGGACCTTGACAGTGCGGCTTCAGGAAGTGTGAGGCCCGTTTCAATACCATGCTGACGGACAGGACCGTCATCCTCTTCAATCCCTCCGCCGGGAAGGGACGGGCCCGGAGAAGGAAGACTCGGTTGGAAGGCCTGCTCCGGAAATGGGATGTCCCCCACGATCTCATCGTCACTCAGAGTGAAGATGACTTGCGGTCCCTGACCAGAGAATGCGCCGGCCGCTACCGGGCTTTGGCTGGAGCCGGGGGCGATTCGACCTTTCAGATCATGATCGACGAACTCGCCAGAGCGGGCGCCGACGTGGATTTCGGGATGATCCCCTTGGGCTCCTCCAACGATATTTCCAGGGAATTTGAACTCCAGAGCCTGGAGAAAGCATGCCGGGCCTTAAAGCGAGGGAGAACAAGAACGATCGACCTGGGTGCCGTGCATCACCGCGGCCAAATCCTCAAATTTTTCATCGGGCAGGTGAACATCGGCCTGGGCGTCCAGGTCAACAGGTACGTCGAGGAGTTCGCCAGGAAATGGCCGTGGTTCGCCTCGTTCCAGGGTTTGGCCGGAACCCTGGGGATCCTTCGCTCCCTCCGGCGAAAAGAGATCCCGTTGTCATTGTCCGTTCAGACCGAGGACCAAGAAAGGCACGGCCGCTTCGTCGCGGCCAGTTTCAACAATATCCGGTTCTGGGCCAGCGGGAGAATGCTCATTCCCTCGGCCCGACCGGACGACCAACGGCTGGACGGCTGCTTGATCGCAGATTGTTCGTTTCTCCGGCTGGCCCGCCTGGCTTTTTTAGCCCGCAAGGGAAGGCACGTCGGCGCACCCGAGGTCACCTTCCTGGTCGCGCCGACTTTCCGCATTTCCTCAGAGCAGGGGTTCGATATCCAGGCGGACGGCGAGATCATCGGCGGATATGGGACTCCCGAGCTGTTCCAAGAGATTCAGATCCGCGCCATCCCGCGGGCACTCCGTTTGATTTGCTAGGAATCTCGATGTCCATAAAAAATATGTCGATTCCGGTGGGAGTTGGAGTAAAAGCTGAAACCGGGAAGAATTCAGCCGGAGATTGAAAATCTCCGGCTTCTCTGATACGATCAAAATTCCAATCCGGAGTTCGCGACTAAATACAGTGTCCGCGCCGAACCGTGATGACCAAGGATAGCCGCCTCTCCCCCTTTAAGAAGATTCGGGTCAAAGCCTCCCTGTATGTCCTGGTCCTGCTCATCTCGACCACCCTCGCCTTCTCTCTCATCGCGCTGCGGATCATGAACCAAAACATCCTGAGCGAGGTGATCAAGCGGGTTGAAACACTCTGTCGGGGCACGGCTTCCGTGGCCGGTTATAGCCTCATCTCCCAGGACCTCCTCGGGCTCGACAACATCGTCTATAGGGTCAAGGCCAGCAATCCCGATATCGAGTCCATGGCCATCATCAACCCGGATGGTGAAATCCTCGTGCATAGCGATACCCGAAAAGCAGGGGAAACGTTCCGGCCGGCCGCCGGCGACCTGCTGCGTAAGGCCGAGGACGGGACGACCATTTACGAGATTCCCGGCCCGGACCGGGAACTGCTCGAGGTCCAAACCCCGATCGTCTTCATGGAGAAACCACTTGGCTCAGTCATCCTGGCCGTCAACAAGTCCGTGTTAATCGAAGCCCAGCGGGAAGCCCGGAGCAGGATCCTGGCGCTCTTCGGCCTTCTCCTTCTCATCGGCGTCACCAGCAGTGTCCTTCTGACCACGTTTCTGACCAAACCCGTGCGGGAACTCTCGAACGGAGTCGCCGAGCTCAAGGAAGGCAGGCGGAGCCGGCCCCTGCGGATCTATTCTCAGGACGAGCTCGGCAGGCTGACCGAGAGTTTTAACGAGATGACGGCACTGATCACCTCCCAGAAGAACAGTCTCAGCCAATACGCCAAAGAGCTGGAGGATGCCTACGTCTCGACGGTCCGGGTGCTGGCCGCGGCCATCGATGCCCGGGACACTCATACACTCGGTCATTCCACGCGGGTGGCCAAGCTCTCGGTGGAGCTCGGCCGGGAGCTGGGTTTCGGTCCGGCCGAGCTCGAGGAGCTCGAGATCGCCTGCCTTTTCCATGATGTCGGGAAGATCAAAATCCCCGATTCCATCCTCCAGAAAAAGGGCAAGCTCGACACACCCGAGCAGCGGGAGATGAGGAGGCACCCCGAATACGGCGCCGAGATCCTGGCCAAGGCGCCTTCGCTTCTGAAATACATCCCGGCCGTCAAGCATCATCATGAGTGGTTCGACGGGACGGGCTATCCGGACCGGTTGGCCGGCGACAGGATCCCGAAAGCCGCAACCATCATCTCCCTGGCCGACGTCTATGACGCCATGACCTCGGATAGGCCATACCGGAAGGCCTTCAGCGAAGAGGAAGCCCAGGACGAAATCGCAGCCTTGGGCGGCAAGCAGTTCGACCCGGAGATTGCGGCCCGGTTCATCGGCCTGCTGAAAAAAGGGACGGCCGATGAGATCCATCGGCCCAGGGAATAAAAATTGGAAACCCGTCTATTCAGAGCATTTCTCCTTGCCGGCCTCGCCGGCGGGCTCGTTCTTACCTCCTGCGCCCCTTCAAAAGGGCCGGCCCTCCAGCCGGATACCTCCCAGGCCCAGCGCTACGTCGTGGTCGGGGACTTCCAAGAGGCCATCGCTGCCTACGCGGCGATCACCGAGCAATACCCCGGTCATAAGTCCGTGTTGAGTGAATACGCCGGAGTCATCGAGAAGATCAAAGCCAAGGCCGACCAGTCATTCGATTCCAGGGATTACGGCACCGCCGAAAAGATCTATTCGTTGCTGTCCACGAATTTTCCCCGGTTCGCCGCCTTCGAGAGATCGCTGTCGTTCGGACCTCCTCTTCTCAGCCAACGCATCCTGGAATGCCGGATGTATCTGAGCGAACGGAGGGCCCGACAATCCCTTGCAGCCGGCGATTATCAAAAGACGCTGGACAGCTACAGGGGCTTGCCGTCCGAAGCCTTCCGGGACTCCAGAGTATCCGCCGGCCTGCAGCGGATCATGGAAGAACTCAAACGCTTGGCCGATACGGCCATCGCCAGAAAAGACTTCCTGGCCGCGGGGAAAGGCTACGCCGCACTGTTAAGCGACTACCCGCTGGCGGAGCAGGCCGGCCTCTCTCCGTCCTTTCCCAAGAGTGCCGCGGAAGAGGGTATAAAGAAGTGCCGAACCCAACTCACCAAGGAAGGCCTGGACCAATATAGGAAGGGGAATCTGAAGGAGGCGATCGCCATCTGGCGGGGACTGCTGTCATTCGATCCTGATAACGCCGAGATCAACAAAGCCGTTGATACGACCACCGAGCAACTCAAAAAGCTGAAGAAAGGATGAGGGGGGAAAGTGTCGCGATGAACTCCCGGGAGAGAGTGCGCCGAGCCATCCTCTTTCAAAACCCCGACCGCGTGCCCATCTCCCATGCCGTCCTGCCGGCCGCACAGCTTAAGTACGGTCCAGCGCTCGCCGAGATTCTGACCGAATACCGCGAGGATTTTGGGTGGGACTATATGGAAGATCTCCCGGTCGAAAAATTCCCGCCCCTTTACAGGCAGGGTCTGAACCGGGACGACTTCGGCACCATTTGGCGGGTGGAATGGATGGGCGTCTGTGGCATTCCCGTCGACTGGCCGATCAAGGAACTGGGGCGCTATCCCGAATACAGATGGCCCGAGGATTTTCCGGCCGGGCCGCCGGCGGGACGCCAGTACAGCGGTCACATGTGCGGATTCGACGACCGCTGGTACGCCCGCGGCGCCTGGATCACCTATTTCGAGCAGCTCCAGCAGCTCCGGGGCATGGAAAACTTGATGATGGACCTGGCGGCCGAACCCGCCATGCTCGAAAGGCTCCTCGACGACCTGCTCGCCTTCAACCTGCGCTGGATCGAAAAGTGGATCCGCCTCGAATACGACGGCCTCCACTTCGGCGACGACTGGGGCGGTCAACACAGCTTGCTCATCCGGCCGGAAACATGGCGCCGCGTCTTCAAATCCCGCTACGCCGCCATGTTCGCTCCCGTCCGGGAGGCGGGTCGGGATGTCTGGTTCCACACCGACGGATATGTGAACGAGATCCTCGGTGACCTCATCGAAATCGGAGTGGATGTCGTCAATGTACAGGTTGCCGTCGTCGGTCCCGACTGGATCGCCCGCAACGTCCGGGGACGCGTCGCCTTCCGGACGGATATCGACCGCCAACGCGTCCTGCCCTTCGGCTCGCCGGCCGAAGTCAAGGAAGAGGTCCAGCGGACGTTCGAGGCCTGCGGCACGGCCCACGGCGGACTCATCGCCTGCGGCGAGATCGGGCCCGATGTCCCCCTGGAAAACATCCGGGCGATGTACGAAGCCTTCCGCTAGTACGGCCGCTATTAGTTCAAAAGCGCTCCGAATTATCTGGAATTCGGTACGTGTCCCCCTGATTTGTCCCCATTGCGGCGAGAAGATGCGCATCATTGCCTTCCTCACCGACTATTCCGTGGTGGACAGGATCATCAATCACCTCAAACTGACCTTCGTCGCCGACAAACCTCCCCCGCCCCATCTCGCCTATCAAGAACTCCTGATGGCCGCTGAGGCCTCGGCTGAGTATTTTTCATGATCCTTTCTTCACCCGGGCGGAGAGGTCCGGCTGATTTCCGGCTCTTTTGACGGCATGAGCGGCTTTGCCGAGATAACCCGCGCGCCCAAGCTGTCCTTGACATCTTTTTTTGTTTCACTTATAGATTATGATCTCTTGACAGATTGACAGATTTATGGTATATGAATACCATAATCCAGGGAATAGGCATACTAAATTATGAACAAAGAGTTTTTTGATAAATCGCTTAAAACGACTCTATATCTGCCTGACAAGCTGCATTCAGAACTAAAGATTAAAGCCGCAAAATTAAGAACCTCTATGACAAAAATAATTATTCGAGCTATCCAAAAAGAATTGAATGAGCTATCGAAACATCCAAAGAGTAAGAATCAATAGCGTAAATATGGTTATAAGCTATTTCAATCTCCTTGATTCGCTACAATCAGATAAAAGAATCGGGGGGCTCACACACAATTATTATAATTATCCGGCAAGATTTTCCCCGGAATTCGCTAAAAGGATCATTTTGGAATTTACAAAAGAAAATGATTGGGTATTTGATACGTTCATGGGAGGCGGAACAACAATAGTTGAAGCCCTAGCCAATGGCCGGAATTCTTTGGGCGTTGATATAAATCCCTTATCTCATTTCATTACAAGAGTAAAAACTACTCCTCTAAGTCGGCAAGATGAAGAAAGAATAATGAAATGGGCAGAGGAGATTAATTTTGATAAGTTCAGTCGGGAAAATGATTTTATTTTTAATGATCCAAGACTTATTAATCTTCCAAAGAGAATAAAGAAATCCCTATCAAGCGCATCCGCTTCAGTCAATGAGCTTCCCTTGCCTAGACAAAGAAGTTTCGCTCGATGCGCGCTATTAAGTTTAGGTCAATGGGCGATAGATTGCAGGAGAGATATGGTGCCTTATGTCCAGTGGAAATATCGGTTGAAGAATCAAGTTGGAGCTATGATCGCAGGAATAAATAACCTTATTGAGAAGACAAGGAATCATAATATTTCAAAGAACAAGATAACTAGCAGGAGAATTCTGTATCTTGGGTCTATTCAACAGGCATTTAACGATGAGAATATTGCAAAACTAAACTTGAGGCCAAAATTAGTCCTCACCTCCCCTCCGTATCCAGGGGTACATATTTTATATCATAGATGGCAAGTTAAAAGCCGTCGTGAAACTCCAGCCCCCTTCTGGATAGCTAACCTTTCTGATGGGAATGGAGAATCTCATTATAATATGGGAAGCCGATCTTTATTAGGTCTAAAGAATTATTTTATTAGGTTAACTGAAATATTTAGCATACTTCGAAACGTGCTTGATACCAGCTCGGTTGTCATTCAGCTTGTCGCGTTTTCCGATCCGGATACTCAAATATCACACTATCTTCAATCTATGAACAATGCGGGTTATAAGGAAATAACGCCGTTGAGTACTCTTCGTTCAAAACGACCGATTAGAAAAGTCCCGAATAGGAAGTGGTATACTCAATCGCCAGAAAAACAACATTCAAGTTATGAATTTCTCTTTTTTCATAAACCATGCTAAAGAGCTCCAAATAGCTCCTTATTCATCGTCCCCAATTTGGCCGCCTTTGGCAATTTTCTCTTCCGTAATAGAACCTAAAGTATCAATCAAAGGCAAAAGTATAGGAGAAAGAGCTGCCGTCGTACTAAATACTGTATCTTCCAATGTAGGTGACTCATCTTCTTCTGACCGCTCTTTAACCTTTTTTTTATCTATATCTGTTTTAATATCCTCCTGAACAAGAGCCATGCCAATTAAAACTAAACTGAAAGTATATCTAGCCTTTAATATTCCTGGATCGAGCTTACTCGCCTTTACCTCGGTTTTATAGTAAATATTATCCATGTTAATCCAAAAACTATAGACTGCGTTATGTCCGTTTTCTACATTATCTTCCATTGCGGCTTCTTCTTGAACGATTTCCAGAGCAGAATACTTATCGAATTTATGCTTACGTTTTTCCCAATTTTGTTCGTATACTTCCTTAATGTCAGGTAAGGATATGCCTGCAGGTTTTTCTCTTTTATCCCCATCTTCTGACATTGGAGGCTTTTTTCTTTCACCTTCCCCTGACTCCGTTTTTTGAGCAGGTCCTACCTGAATAATAAGTCGATTCTTAAACGGTTCCAACAGTGTTTCGTCTGAGACCGTGGCTTCATATTCAAAGACTTCCCCAATAGAACAGGTATCTGGCAATCTTAGATTCAATGTGGCTATCCCATTCTGCAAATTAAGGCTATAACTGCATACCTGGCCCGTTTTTCCTTTATTAGTTATTTGGAGCGTAAATTTACCTTTATTTTCAAGTTTGTCAAAATAATCATTAACGACATCTGTTTCAAAAGCTATTCTGCACCTCATATTTATGGCGCCAATTCGTTCAAGGACATGTCCGTATTGATACCTGGCAAACTTAAAATATGTAGGGTGTGGCTTGCCTTGATATCTTGCCTCTTTTTCAAGTACTTCTTTCGTTTTAAACGGATTTGCTAACCTAAATCCAGGGAGAAAAAGCGAAGAAAGAGACGGAGAAGATTTCAAAATAGATTCCAGCGCGTCCTCTAAGGGCTTCGAATCTCCGATTTTTGACTCTATCTCTTCTCTCTTCCTTCTTTCTCTAAGTTGCTTCAGACCTGGATGATCTCTAACGATAATTTCTAATTCATGTTCAATCTCTTCTCTTAGATCCCCATTTCTCAGTCTATCCCGGCTATTCATGAAGAGGTCTTCACGAGCCCTTCCGGTTAGGTTGCTACAATCTACAGAAATGAGAATAGAGTCATCTAAACGACCCATACCAACGCTCTTTCTACTATAAAAGCTATTTGGCAGATGGCCATGAGTTTGTCCATTTACCGTAAAAATAATCCCCTCCTTTTTTCTATATGTTTCAGATATCCCTTTTTTGAACGCATATATCTTTGCAGTCATTTTTTCGCCCCCTGCCATTAAAGAAGATGTCGTTGGAAATTCTTCCTCTAAATTTTCAGCTTTATTATCCTCAAGACGAACACTAACGCCGCTTAATGTTGTTTCGAAGCTTCCCGGATGACCTCTATAATCGCGACATTCATGCAGCCTAATGGGCAAAGCAATCTCCGGCAATAAAATATCTAATCTTGAAAGTAATCCATCTCTCCTCATCATATTCGTTCTAAAACTAGTCGCCGCGTATTCATATAATTTGATAGAAGTGCCCCATTCAGATTTCCTTCCGTAGGGCTTTCTTCCGTCAGGAAATATTGGGAGTTCATTTGATTTAAATCTAAGAACATCTCCTTTGCTTGTGTCCTGATCAATCCTAACTGGGGCTAAATAAGTGTATACAGAACTTCTTCTTCCAGCGGCCGGATCTTCTCTGCGGATGATGGTAAATCCCCAATATGAAGCTGATTCGTCGATAGTTTTTGATTTTTTTACAATTATTGGATTTCTTCGGCTTACCATAAATTGAAGATTTCGGCGCCCACAAAATTGGAGAACTCCTGTTCCTCCCATATTGAACTTTCCCTGAACGAACTGTATGCGCAACTTATTTTTATGATTCAAATCCAATAATGTAACCGGCATTGAATCAGGTGTCTGTCCTTCGCCCATATCTGATATTGTGAAACTCGGATTTTCATGGCTTCCTGTTGCTGCAACAGTAATCCTCCTCGCAACCTCCGTCCTTTTTTGATTAATCCAATATCCGATATGCCCAAGAGTCTCGTATTTTTTTGCGTCCCCAGCAAAATAAAGCGCAACTGCTTCATGGATGCTTTTTGGCGCTCTACTATCTTCAGGGGGGAGCCCTTGTGCCCAGCATTCATTCATAAGAACTGCATCAACAGAATTTACTATTTTTTCAACAAGCGCGGCCTCAGGTCTGCTTTGTTGATTCCCAATTGTTGAAAAATTATCTTCTTTATCTCCATAATATCTCCAGAGTTCGGGCTTATCCCAAAAGCCTTTGTCTTCGAGAATTTCAACAACTTTATTTTCTTCATCTGCATATAGAAGAGATAAACACATTTCCTTTATTTCTTCGTTCGTCATGGCCTAAACCTCCCCAATATTTAGAAAATAGATGAACTATCAAGCTAGCTTTTCATCTATCTTCATCTTTTTTCTTTTTCTCCTTCTTACTTTGCCGGAGCGCACTCTCCATGTAGCTAATGCGTATGTCCCTCTTTTTGCAGTTCGTTTGAATCGTTCATCTCTGTTTATTCTCGACAATAGTGTTGCTGAGGGATTTTTGCCAGGTATACTAATGCCTTTTCCCTGGATTTTTTTTGTTAAATCTTTGTAATGCATAGGCTTATGCATTTTCTCAAGAAGATTGAAAACGGCATTTGTAATAGAAGAACCATCATTCACTGCAAATGCAACATGGGTTACAGAGTTGTTTTTTAGATTGTTTAGTACTATTCCTTCGAGTTTTAACAAAGCATCGATATGCTGAAGACCTTCTTCGGGAAACTTTTTGTTCTTTTCTAATTCCTCAATTTCTTTAGAAACTTTTTCCTTCAATTTATTAATTGCTAAATCGATATTC
>JBAQGA010000106.1:0-12210 GCA_049287565.1 Candidatus Aminicenantales bacterium | reverse complement strand
GCTCGTTGACCAGAGCGCGGGCGATGGCCACGCGCTGCTGTTCTCCTCCCGAGAGCCGGCTGGGCTTCTGTTCTATTTTGTCTTCGAGAAAGACCTCTTTCAGGACCGCCCTGGCCCGGAGAACGGCCTGGCGCGCGTCCGTCCCTTTTATCAGAAGCGGAAGAAAGACGTTCTCCAGGGCCGTGAATTCGGGCAGCAGATGGTAGAATTGAAAGACAAACCCGATCTTTTCATTGCGCAGGCGGGCCCGCTCCTTATCGTCCTTGGCCTGGATATCCTCGCCTTCCAGATAAATCGTCCCCTCCGTCGGCCGGTCCAAGGCGCCGAGCAGGTTGAGGAAGGTCGTCTTCCCTACCCCGGATACGCCCATAACGGCCACCAAGTCGCCCCGCTCGAGCGTGAAATCGAGTCCCCCGAACACGCGGAGCATACCCTTGGGCAAAGGGTATGTCTTGCCGACTCTCTCGGCGACGACCAGATTATTCATATTTCAAAGCCACCACGGGGTCGACCTTGGAGGCGCGGCGCGAGGGGAACAGAGTCGAGAGGAGACTGATCGAGAGGCTGACCCCGATAATGAGCATTAAATCGAGCGGTTTTATATGAAAAGGGACGTAAGATATCTGATAGATATCGACCGGGACTTTGATCAACTGAAAGGTGTTGGCCAGCCAGCAGGAGAGGAGTCCGAGGAGAACGCCCACCGTCGTGCCGATGACTCCGATCATCGCTCCTTGGAGGAAGAAGATCTTTCGGACGCTCCGGGAGGTGGACCCGATGGCCAACAGGATACCGATGTCCCGCGTTTTCTCCATGACCATCAGTATCAGCGTGGCGATGATGTTCAGGGCGGCCACGACCACGATCAGGGTGATGGTCAGGAACATGATGTTCTTTTCCAATTTCAGAGCCGAGAACAGGGAGCGGTTGAGCTCCATCCAGGTGGTGATGTAGGTCGTCGGCGGCAAGACATGTCGCAGTTCCTCGCCGACCTGGGGAGCCCGGAAGATGTCGGCGATCTTGATCTGGAGGTGGTTGATTCTTCCCCCCAGGCTGAAAAATCTCTGAGCCGAGCGCAGCGAGATGAGGGCTGTCGTCGAGTCGAATTCGTAGAGGCCGGTGGAGAAGATGCCGGTGACCACGAACTTCTTCTGCTTGGGAATCGGCCCGAGGGGAGACAGCCGGGATGAAGAGGTCAGCACAACGACCACGTCCCCGATGTTCGCGCCGATGGAGAAAGCGATTTCCCGGCCGAGGAGGATGCCTTCCTGAGGTGAATCCGTGGGGAGTTCACCCTGATCCAGGTTTTCCAGCCAGCTGTAACTTTTCTTGTCGAGTTCGAAATCAATCCCCTTGAGCATCCCTCCCTTGCTCTTGTATGGCCCGCTGATGAGCGCCATGTCATAGATGATGGGCGACACGACCCGGACACCCTTGACGCCGCGCACCTTGTCGATCAGTTCTTCGTAGCCGGCCAGCCCTTCTCCGCTCAGATCGGAGACCATGATGTGAGAGGTCGCGCCCAGTATCTTGTCCTGGACATCCTCCTGGAACCCGGTGATCAGAGCCAGAGCGATGACCAGGGCCATGACCCCGATGGCGATCCCCAGAATGGAGATGAAGGTGATCACCGAGACGAAGGCCTGCTTCCTCTTTGCCTTGAGGTAGCGTGAAGCGATGAAGAACTCGTAACTCATCAGACCTTGGCTATTTCGGTCTCAACAACGGAAAAAGGATGACCTCGCGGATCGATCTCCGGTTGGCCAGGAGCATAACCAGGCGGTCGATCCCGATCCCCTCCCCTCCCGTGGGCGGGAGGCCGTACTCGAGAGCCTGGACGTAATCCAGGTCGATCCAATGGGATTCCTCATTCCCCTTGTTTTTTTCTTCGGCCTGCTGCTCGAAGCGCCGCCGCTGCTCCTGAGGGTCGGAGAGCTCGCTGAACGCATTGGCGATCTCCATCCCGGCCACGATGAGCTCGAAGCGCTCCGTCTCCTCGGGATTGTCGCGGGAGGCTTTGGCCAGGGGAGAGATTTCTTTAGGGAGGTTGGTGACGAAGGTCGGCTGGATGATCCTGGGTTTGACCAGCTTATCGAAAATGAGATCAAGAGCTTTTGCATAGGAAAAGGGTTGGCTTTCTGCCGCCAGGCCGGCGGCGAAGGAGATCACTTCCCCTCGGTTTTCGAATCGGCCGGGCGACAGGCCGCTATGGGTTACGATCGCATCCTTGTAGTTCAGGCGGGCAAACGGCTTCCGGGAGGAAATCATATACTCCCCGTACGGGAACTCTTCCTTATTGAGAAGCGTCAAGCAGAGGGAATGGAACAGTTCTTCGGTCAGGTTCATCATGTCTTTATAATCACTGTAGGCTTCGTAGAACTCGAGCATGGTGAATTCCGGGTTGTGCTCCGAGGAGATGCCTTCGTTGCGGAAATTCCGGTTGATCTCGTAGACTTTTTCCATCCCGCCCACGGTGAGGCGCTTCAGGTAGAGCTCGGGCGCGATCCGCAGATAGAGGTCGATCCCAAGGGCGTTGTGGAACGTCTTGAACGGCCGGGCCAACGCCCCCCCCGGGATAGGCTGCATCATCGGCGTTTCGACCTCTATATATCCACGGACGTCAAAGAACCGGCGGATCTCGGCGATCATCCGGCTGCGCAGCCGGAAGACTTCGCCGACCTCGGGGTTCATGATGAGGTCCAGATAGCGGCGGCGATAGCGCAATTCGATATCCTGGAGGCCGTGCCATTTCTCCGGCAACGCGTGCAGGCATTTGGCCAGCAACATATGGGACTGAACCAGGACGGTCAGCTCCCCGGTCCTGGTCTTGAAGAGGGTTCCCCGGACGTTGACGAGGTCGCCGATGTCCAGGAGCGCCCAAAGCCTGTAGGCCTTCTCGCCGACGCGGTCCTCCCGGAGATAGATCTGAAGCCTGGCCCGGCTATCGGAAATCGTGGCGAAGGTCGCCCGGCCCATCTTGCGGATCGACAGGATCCGACCGGGGACGACGACCTCGATCGTCTTCTTCCCGAGTTCTTCCGGCTTCAAGCCCGCGAAGTCCCCGACGACATCGAACACGGAGTGCGTCCTTTCCGCGCGGTGGGGAAAGAGATCGACTCCTGCTTCGACCAGCTTGACGATCTTTTCTTCCCGGGAGATGTCCTGGTCAGTCTTTTTGGGCTCTTCGGCGGGGCTTGGTTTTTCCTTCTTGTCTGTCTTTTCGGACATGTTTGACCTCGCGCTCGGGCTTGGCTCCGGTTTGGATCTTCTTCCTCAGGGCATCCAGGATCCCGTTGACAAAGACGGCCGCCTCCGGACCGCTGTATTTCTTGGCGATCTCAATGGCCTCGTTGATGACAATCGCCGGGGCGATGGGATCGGCGCGGAGAAGCTCGAAGGCCGCCAGGCGGAGGATGTTCCGGTCGACGAGCGCCATGCGGGCGATGCGCCAATGCTCGGAAATGGACTGGATGGCTTCATCGATCTCGGTCCGATCGGCCAGGATTCCTTCGACCAGCCAGCGGCAGTAGTCCTTGGTCTCGGCCGGCGCCTTCTTCTTCCTCCAGAAGGAATCGACCGCCTCCCGGGCCCCGGTGTCATCGAACTCCATCTGGTAGAGAATCTGGAGAGCGCTCTCCCGGGCTTTCCGTCTCCGGCCCATAAGACACGAGCCTCAGCCCAGCTTGGCGCTCTTGACCAGGTTCAGCATCTCGACGACGGAGAGAGCGGCGTCCCACCCCTTGTTGCCGGATTTTGCGCCGGCCCGCTCGATGCCCTGCTCGATCGTCTCGACCGTCAGGATGCCGAAGGAGCAGGGAATCCCTTCGTCCATGGCGATCTGGGCGATGCCCTTGGTCACCTCGGCGCTCAAGTAATCAAAATGAGGCGTATCGCCCCGGATGAGCGCGCCCAGGCAGATGATACCGTCTACCTTTTTCGACCGGGCCAGCTTCTTCACCAGGAAAGGGATCTCGAACGAGCCCGGAACTTTGAAAACCGAGATGTCGGTCTCGGTGGCGCCCAGCTTGGTCAGGGCATCCAGAGCTCCCTCGAGGAGCCGTTCGGAAACGAAATTGTTGAAGCGGCTGACGACGATGCCGATCTTGAACCCTTTGGCCTGCAGTTTACCCTGGTATATCTCCATGTTACACCTCTTTCATCGACCGCGAAAATCCGGTTTTCTTTTTTCGATAAAGGCCTTGGCCCCCTCGCGAAAGTCCTCGGTCGCGCAGGAGCGACCGAATATTTCGGCCTCGAGTTCCAGCCCCTCGGCCAGAGTCTTGTCCAGCCCGTGGTTGATCGCTTCGATGGAATAGGCCAGGGCAAGGGGGGCATTCTTGATGATGTCTTTGGCCAGGGCTTCCGCCGCGGACAAGAGCTCCGCCGCCGGAACGACCTTGTTGACGAGTCCGATCTCGCGGGCTTCCCCGGCCTCGACGATGCGTCCGGAAAGGATCATCTCCATGGCCTGGCCTTTTCCGATCAGGCGGGCAAGCCGCTGGGTCCCTCCGTATCCGGGGATGATGCCCAGCTTGACCTCCGGCTGCCCCATCTTGGCATTCTCGGAAGCCAGCCGGATGTGACAGGCGAGGGCGAATTCGGTGCCGCCGCCGAGAGCGTAGCCGTTGATCGCCGCGATCACCGGCTTGGGAAAATTCTCGATCGCCAGGGTCAACTCCTGGCCGCGGCGGGCGTACTCCCGGCCCTTCTCGGCATCGAGGTGGATGAACTCACTGATGTCGGCGCCCGCAATGAAGGCCTTCTCCCCCGCTCCCGTGAAAATGACCGCCCTGGCCTCGGGATCGTCGCCGAACTCCCTGAACGCGGCCCTGAGCTCCTCGATGGTTTCGATGTTCATAGCGTTGAGCTTTTCGGGCCGGTTGATCGTGATCCAGCCGATCCCGTCGCCTTTCCTGGTCAGCAGGTTTTTAAAATTCATCGTTTGCTCCCTCACGGATTTTTCCCTATTCTAACAAATTAGAAAGTTTTTTTCATCATCTTTTAAGGTTGGCATTAGGCTTATATTGTCTCCTCAACGATTTTGTGGTATGTAGGGAAACCGATCGTCCGGCCAGGGCCGACAAGGAGTCTGCGGATGAGAGACAAGACGGTGTTCGAAGAACTTCCTCCCGGGAAACTGTGCTGGCATCTGGAGCCTGAGGCCATCCCCTTCGTTTCGACCGATGAATGCAAGCCCTGCGACGAGATCATCGGCCAGGAACGGGCCCTCAGGGCCATCCTGACCGGTCTCGATATCAAGAGTCTCGGCTACAACATCTTCATCACCGGCCTGGTGGGCACCGGCCGGACAACGACGATCAAGCAGCTCCTGGAGAGGCTGGAAAAGGAAGAGAAGACGCCGGACGACATTCTCTACGTCAACAATTTCAAGAATCCCGACGAGCCCACCCTGATCATTCTTACTTCTGGACAGGGACGCCTTTTCAAGGACGGTATGGCCGCCCTCATCGACATGCTCAAGGTCAATATCCCCATGCTGCTCAAGAGCAAGTACTACACGGAGAGAAGGGAAACCATCATCGAGACTCAGCAGAAGAAGCAAAAAGAGATCCTCCAGAAGTTCGAGGAAAGGGCGGCGCAACAGGGATTCTCGGTGGTTCAGGTCCAGATGGGCCTGTTCATCAAGCCCGACCTCGTCCCGGTGGTCGAGGACCGGAGCGTGTCCTTCCGCGAGATCGAGGCGATGGTCAAGGAGAAGAAATTCGAACAGAAGGACTTGGACGAACTCAAGAAAAAGTACGAGCAACTGACCTCCGAGATGGAGGGGATATTCGAGAGCCTGCGGGAGATCGATGAAGAGACGCGGACGGAGCTCAAGAACTGGGATGCCGAGGCCATCACGCCCATCATCAGGGGCGGCATCGCCGGTTTGCGGGAGAGGTTTACCCAGGCCCAGATCGCCGATTACCTCAACCTCGTCGAGGAGAACCTGATCAACAACATCGACCTATTCAAGGCCCAGAAAAAGGACGAAAAAGAGGATAGGGCCAGGGATGTTTCCGATGTTTTCCTGGAGTACAGGGTGAACCTGCTGGTCGACAACTCCGAGGTCAAGGGGGCACCTGTCATCATGGAGACGAATCCCAACTACGTCAACTTATTCGGGACGATCGAGTCCACGGTCACCCGGATGGGCGTCTGGCAGACGGATTTCACCAAGATCAAGGCGGGCTCCTTTCTGAAGGCCAACGGCGGCTACCTGGTCATCAATGCCCTGGACGCCCTGATCGAGCCGGGCGTCTGGGCGACTTTCAAGAGAACCCTTCGCTACCAAATTTTCGAGATCCAAAACTACCTGGCTCTCTACCTGATATCCACGAGCCGGCTCAAGCCCCAGCCCATCAAATGCGATGTCAAGGTGGTCATGATCGGGGATACCCACATCTACAACCTGCTGTATTTCCTGGACGAGGATTTCAAGAAGATCTTCAAGATCAAGGCCGAGTTCGATTCCGAGATGAACAAGGACGAGCGGACGATCCGGGATTACGCCCGTTTCATCAAGAAGATCTGCGATGAAGACGGTCTTTCCCCGGTGGACAAGGGCGGGATAGCGGCGATCATCGAGTATGGAACGCGGATCGCCGGACGGCAGAGAAAGGTGTCGACCAGGTTCCACGTCCTGGCCGACGTGACCCGCGAGGCCAACTACTGGGCGAAAATGGACCAAAAGAAGATCATCGGCCGGGAGCACGTCGAAAAGGCCGTTCGGGAACGTTTCGAGCGCGTCAGCCTGGTCGAGGACAAGATCCAGGAGATGATCGAGGAAGGGACGATTCTGATCGATACCAAGGGTCGGGAGGTCGGCCAGGTGAACGGACTGTCGGTCTACGACATGGGACAGTTCGCCTTCGGCAAGCCGACCCGCATCACGGCCAAGACGGCCGTCGGCCGGGCCGGCGTCATCAACATCGAGCGGGAGGCCGACCTGAGCGGGCCCACCCACAACAAGGGCGTCCTCATCCTGGGCGGCTATTTGAGGGGCAAATACGCCCAGAGAACGCCTTTCTCCCTCTCCGCCAGCATCGCTTTCGAACAGTCCTATTCAGGAATCGACGGGGACAGCGCTTCTTCAACCGAAGTCTATGCCATCCTTTCCAGTCTCTCCAAGCTGCCTCTCCGCCAGGACATCGCCGTCACCGGGTCGATCAACCAGAAAGGGGAGATCCAGCCCATCGGGGGAGTGAACGAAAAAATCGAGGGCTTCTTCGACGTCTGCCGGGCCCAAGGGCTGACCGGCACCCAGGGCGTCATCATCCCCCATCAGAACGTCCAGAACATGATGCTCCGCCAGGACGTGATCGAGGCCGTTGCCGCCGGTCAATTTCACATCTATCCGATCAAGAGTGTCGATGAGGGGATGGAGATTCTGACCGGGATCGAGGCCGGCACGATGAGAAAGAACGGTTCCTTCGACGAGGGCACGGTGAACTTCCTCGTCGCCCAGGAGTTCGAACGGCTGGCCGCCTCCTGGAAGACATTCGCCGCTCCGGCGGACAAAGAAAAATAATTCAGGCGAGTTCGACCAGCCTCTTGAGCCGGCGAACCTCTCGGGGCTCGAGATGCCTCCACTCGCCCGGCTTCAAGGGTTTTACTCCCAGGCCGGCGAACTCAACCCGGCGCAGCTCCAAGACAGGATGGCCGACGGCCCGGCAGATCTCCCGGACCTCTCTTTTGCGGCCTTCATAGAGTTCGATCCGCAGCCGGCTCGATTTCGGGTTGCCGGCGAGAAGAGCCGCTTTGGCCGGAGCGGTCTTTTTTCCCTCCAGCAAAACGCCCCTTCCCAGCCGGCGGAGGGCCTTTTCGTCCGGCTTTCCGCGGACTTTCGCGACATAAACCTTGCTGATCCCGAAGCGGGGGTGGGTCAGCCGGTAGGCCAGTTCGCCGTCGTTGGTCAGGAGCAGGGCTCCTTCGCTCTCGAAATCCAAACGCCCCACGGGGAAGACCCTCCCCAGAGAGGACGGTATCAGGTCCCTGACCGTCGGACGATGAAAAGGGTCCTTGAGGGTGACCAGATAGCCGGTGGGCTTATTCAACAGGACATAGAGAAACCGGCTCTCTTTCTTGACGGTTCTGCCGTCGACCTGGACGGTGTCCTGATCTTCATCCACCTTGACGCCGAGCTCGTCGACGATCTTGCGGTTGACCGAGACACGGCCCTCAAGAATCCAACGGTCGGCCTCGCGGCGCGAGGCCACGCCGGCCTCGGAGAGGTATTTGTTGAGCCGGACCTTCAATTCCCGATGTATTCAGAAGTGGATGTTGAGGCCGAAATGGAGATCCAGGCCGCCGAAATCCCACTTCAGGCTTTCGATTTCGACGGAAAAATCTGTATACCTGAGCTCGCCGAAAATCCCGATTTTGCCCAGGGTCACTTCGGCGCCAGCGCCGACGTTGAAGGCTCCGTCGGATTTCTTGCCGAGGTCCTTCAGGTCGATGGAATAGGTCCCGTAGCCCACGGTGACATAGGGGTAGACGATCGCCAGGGAAATTCCCAGCTTGCCGCTGACGCCGAGATAATAATAATCCATCTCCTGCTCGACCTCCACCATCGCTGCGTTCTCACCCAGGAGATTGTGATCGGCGCGATAGAATTGCCCTTCCACGGTCAGGCCGAGGAACTTGATCCCGGCCTGGGCTCCGTAGAGGACGGCTGAGTTTCGATCGAACTCGAGCTCGCCGGCTTTCGCGTTCTGGTTGGAGAGGCCGCCCCGGACGCCCAGATAGAATTGCGCATTGGCAGGAGCGGAAGTGAGGGCCAGGACAATAACTCCGCAGACGGCCAAACGAAAAATGCTTTTTTTCATTGTTTCCTCCAGCTCATCGACACTCATTTAGTCGAAGAAACGAGGCTTCGCCAGGACCTCGAGAACTTTGAGGTCAAAAAACGTCTGAGCGTTGGCGGGCCGCAGGAGGAGCGCCGTATCGGCCCCCCAGCTCGACCCTCCGATCACGATACAAGGCTCTCGGACGGGGATCAGCCCGGCATCGGCTGCCATGAGACTGATCTCGATGGCCACCTTCGCTCCCTCACCGAAGGTCCGGAGCGTGTAGGCGATGATCTCGTCGAGCTCGTAGGTGGCGAGCTTCCTTCTGACGGAGCGGTTCACTCCGCCGAAGGCATGCTGGCAGGTGAGGATTTTCCCGCCGAGGGCCTCGATTTTCCGGCGCAGGGCCGGCTTGAGTTCTTGGAAGTCGGGCTTGAGGAAGCCGGTCGAATGCGTGACTACGACCAGGTTCTTCCCCCGAAAAAGGGCCGCTGCTTGAGCCCCGGTTCTTCCCGAGCTCGAGGCGACGACGATATTCCGGAGGCCCAGCTCTTCCGCTCTGGAGGCGCCGATCTCGAGCGTCCGGCGGGTGTTCTGCGGCCCCGGTTTATCGAAGTAAAGGCAGGGGACGAGCAGATCTCCGCTCCTCTTTTTTCCCTTGAGCGTCGTTTTTTTTAAAGGCATGAACTCAGCGTCATTCTGCCCTTGCCCCCTGCTTTTGTCAAGGCGCGCCGAACCACAACTTCTCTCTTCCGTATATTTTATTGTAGAATAAGAATAGGACAAAATGGTCCGCCTCAACGTTGCTGAATCGCTCTCCATATCCTTGAGTTCACTCTGGTCCAACAAAATGAGGACGTTTCTGACCTTGCTCGGCATCATAATCGGTGTACTCACCATCATCGCCGTCGTATCGGTGATCCAGGGGCTCAACAACTACGTCTACACGAAGATGTCCTTTTATGGGGCAAACGATTTTTCCGTCTCCAAGTTCTCGCTCATCGGGATGTCGCTGAAGGAATTCAGAGAACAGATGAAGAGGAAAGACCTTGCCTTCAAGGAGATGGAGCTGCTGCGCCGGGAGTGCCGCGGCTGCGAATTGGTGGGAGCCAGCGCGAGCACGAGTCGGACGGTTAAGGTCGGCAGCCAATCGCTCCGGAACGTGGATATCCGCGGAATCACTCACCTCGACCACAACATCGGAACGGTCCTCGAGCTCGAGGCCGGACGCCAGCTCCAGAAGGAGGACGAGATCCACTCCCGCCTGGTTTGCATCATTGGCTTTGATATCAAGGAGAAGCTTTTCCCGTTCACCGATCCCTTGGGCCAGTGGATCAAGATCGGCCCGGATAACTTCCTGGTCGTCGGATTGGGCAAAAAGAAAGGCAAACTCCTCGGCTTCAGCCAGGATAATTACGTTCGAATACCGATCACGACCTTTTTGAAGATCTATGGTTCCCGCCGCAGCCTGAGCATCAATATCCATACCTCCTCCCAAGAGCGAATGAGGGCCGCCCAGGAAGAGGTCAGGACCATCCTTCGGTCCGCCCGGCACCGCTCCTTCAACGATCCCGACGATTTTTCCTTCCAAACCTCCGAGACATTCATCCAGTTCTACAAGAATGCCACTTCGAGCATCTATTTCGCCATGATCGCCATCTCCTCGATCGCTCTCTTGGTGGGCGGGATCGTCGTCATGAATATCATGCTGGTCTCGGTCACAGAAAGAACCAAGGAGATCGGTATCCGTATGGCCGTGGGAGCGAGGCGTCAGGACATTCTCTTCCAATTCCTGATCGAGTCAGCGGTGATCTCCGGCACCGGGGGGCTGATCGGCATCATCCTTGGCCTCTCCCTGGCCAAGATCGTCTCGGCCGCGACCTCCCTGCCATCGACCGTCGAGCCCGCCTCCATCGTCCTGGCCATTCTCGTGTCCAGCTCGATCGGTTTGTTCTTCGGCATCTATCCGGCCAACAAGGCGGCCAAGCTTAACCCCATCGATGCGCTGAGGTCCGAGCAATGAAAACGGGCATCCTTGGCGAAACCATCCGCATGGCGGTCGATTCCCTGAAGAGCCATAAGATGCGCTCCTTCCTAACGGCCCTGGGCATCGTTATCGGGGTTATGACCGTCATCGGCATGGTCTCCATCATCCAGGGGCTCAACCGCTCCTTTCTCAGCGACCTCGAGGCGGTGGGCTCTGATATCATCGGCATCACCAAGTTCGAACCGGGCATCCAGGTCGGCGAGCGGAGCGAGGAGGAGAGGCAAAGGAAAGACCTGACGTTCGATGACGCCCTGGCCCTTAAACAGGAGAGCGACCTGGTCAAGGCCGTCGCGGTCGGCCTGAGCGTCAACTTCTTCGAAGGCGTCCCCGTCAAGTATCAGAACATCCGGAGTGAAGATGCCAGCATCATCGGCATGAACGAACAGTACCCCCAGGTCCTCTCCGTTTACCTGCCCCAAGAGGGGCGCTTCCTGACCGCTTCCGACGTCCAGCACAGCACTAAGGTCTGTGTGCTGGGAGCGGAAACGGCGGAGACCCTTTTCCCCCATACCAGCCCCCTGGGCAAAGAGATCCGCATCGGGCCGGTGCAATTCTCGGTGGTCGGCGTCCTCCAGAAAAGGGGAAGCATGTTCGGTCAGAGCCGGGACAACTTCGTGGGCATCCCCATCACGACGCTGATGAAGCACTTCCCCTACGACAAGGAGAACATCGAGATCATCGCTACGCCCAGAGATCGGGGGACCATCACGGAGACCATCGAGGACATCACCAACATTCTCCGCAAAAGGCGCAAGGTCGGATTCGGCAAACCCAACGACTTCGCCGTCTTCACCCAGGACACCATCGTCGATCTCTACAACCAGATCACCGGCGCCGCCTACCTGGTGATGATCGTCATCTCTTCGATCGGTCTGCTCGTCGGCGGCATCGGGGTTATGAACATCATGCTCGTCTCGGTGAAGGAGAGGACACGGGAGATCGGGATCCGCAAGGCCATCGGCGCGCGCTCGGAGGACATCCTCAAACAGTTCCTTTTCGAGGCCGTGTTCCTCACCGGGACGGGCGGCATCCTGGGCATTATCATCGGCTACTTGATCGCCGCGCTGGTCAAGGCAGCCACTCCCCTGCCGGCTGCGGTCACACCCTGGTCGGTCGTCCTGGGATTCCTGGTGGCGGTATCGGTGGGGCTGTTCTTCGGGATCTTCCCCGCCCGCAAAGCGGCCCAGCTCGACCCCATCGTCTCCCTCCGCTACGAATAGGCTCGGGGCAGTGGCATGAGAAACCCGTATGAGGAGTGAGCGGGCGTCGCGAGGCGTCGAAGACGCCGTGGCGATCTCGTGGAGATTGCTTCGTCACTTCGTTCCTCGCAATGACAATTTCCGCGCTGGGAGAAAACGGGCGCGGTTTCGATGC
>JBAQGA010000105.1:0-6823 GCA_049287565.1 Candidatus Aminicenantales bacterium | reverse complement strand
AAGAAAATGGGGACGGTCCTATTTTTCGAAAACCCCTCTCCCTTGAGAGACTGTGTCACAATTGCATTTTGTCATTGCGAGCGACCGCAGGGAGCGCGGCAATCTCCTGTCTTTTCAACACATTATGAGATTGCTTCAGTCGCTACGCTCCTTCGCAATGACATTACGACACAGTCTCTGATGGGAGAGGGTGGAGGGAGAGGGTGAAGAAAATAGGACCGTCCCCATTTTCCTAAAAATCTTGGGGGAACTTCAGGTCCCCATCATCCTTGAAGAACGGTCCTCTTTGGGTTATCCTGTCTAGGGCCAAATGAACGCATTCGAGACAAAGCTGACTGAGCTGGGGAGGGTCCTCCGCAGCGGGCAGAGGATCGCCGTCCTCACCGGCGCCGGCATCTCGGCGGAATCCGGGATCCCCACCTTTCGGGACAAAGACGGCCTCTGGAAGCAGTTCCGGGCCGAGGAACTGGCCACTCCGCAGGCCTTTTATCGCGATCCCGGTCTCGTCTGGGAATGGTACGACTGGCGGCGGAACATCATCGCCTCGAAAAAGCCCCATGCCGGGCACCGGGTGCTCGCCCGCTGGGAAGGACTCTTCCCTTTTTTCGTCTTGATCACCCAGAACGTCGACGGCCTGCACCGCAGGGCCGGTTCGCAGAACGTCCTTGAACTCCACGGCAATATCTGGGAAGTTCGCTGTACCAAGGAAGGGACCGTCGCCGAGAACTATGAATCCCCCTTGAGATCCATCCCCCCTCTCTGCCCGGCCTGCGGTTCGATCGTCCGGCCGAACGTGGTCTGGTTCGGGGAAGCACTGCCCTCGGAAACGCTCGAGGAGGCCTATGCCGCGAGCGCCAGCTGCGACCTCATGTTCGTCATCGGGACATCGGCCTTTGTCCAGCCGGCCGCTTCGCTACCTCTCCTGGCCGCCCAGAGGGGTGCCACGGTCATCGAAGTGAATCCTGAGCCGACTCCCCTGACCTCGAGCGCCGATTTCGTCTTCCAGGGAAAGGCGGGCGATGTCCTTCCGCTCATCGACGAGCGCCTGGGCGGCGGGCCAATCGGCACCTGAAAGGAAACCGTCCGATGAACACCCTTTATTTCGACGCCAGTGCCGGAGCGAGCGGCGACATGATCCTGGGCGCCCTCCTCGACCTCGGAGTCTCCCGGACGCAATTTCTCAACAAAATGTCCGGACTCCGGCTCCCCGTAGATATCGGAGTACGTTCCGTCAAGAGGGCCGGACTCAGGGGACTCAAGGTTAACGTCCGGGTCAAGAAAGAATCCCGGCCGCGCCGCTGGACCGATATCGAGGCCGTCATCCAGAAAAGCGCGTTTTCAGACGGAGTCAAGAGCAGGGCTCTGGCCGTTTTCAAGACTCTTTTCGAGGCGGAGGCGAAGGTCCACGGAGAAAAATTCCGTTCGGTTCATCTCCATGAGGCCGGCGCCGACGACGCCCTGATCGATGTCCTCGGGAGCGCCTATCTCGCCGAGACTCTGGATGCCGGCAAGGTCACCTGCTCACCCCTGAACGTCGGCAGAGGCTGGGTCAGGACGTCACACGGTGTCCTCCCGGTGCCGCCCCCCGCCGTGGCCGAGATCCTCAAGAAGGCACCGGTCTATTCGGCCTGGGCGGAAGAGGAGTTGGTCACACCGACCGGCGCGGCCATCCTGGCCACCTGGGCGGAGGCTTTCATCCCCTTCCCGGAAATAAGCTACACCCGGATAGGCTGCGGCGCAGGGAGCCGGGATCTCGGCGACCTTCCCAACATCCTCCGGGTTTTCTACGGAAAAGAGAAGGAATTCCAGACTCAAAAAAATGTCTTCCAGATCGAGGCCAACCTGGACGATGCCAACCCTCAGATGCTGGCTCACTTCATGGACGAGGCGCTCCGGCTCGGCGCGCTCGACGTCTTCCTGACACCGGTCACCATGAAAAAAGGGAGGCCGGGCGTGAAATTGACCCTCTTGACCGATGCTGCTAGAATGGATGCGCTCGTCGAGGCCGTTTTCCGGGAGACGAGCTCGATCGGCGTCAGGTATTTCCCCGTCGCCAGAAGGGTTCTTCAGCGGGACGTCTGGAAAATCCGCGTCCTGGGAGAGGAGATCGGTATCAAGACGGGGACCTTGCGAGGCGACGAAGTCAACGTCCAGCCGGAGTTTTCCGATTGCCTGAGGGTGGCCGAAAAGAAAGGCCTCCCGGTCAAGCTCATCCACCAGCTGGCCCTCGGACAGTATCACTCTAAAAGGCGAAAGACGGCCGGGCGGAGATAGATAAGGCGATATCATGGACTTGAAGAAAATCGAAAAAGGCATCCGGCTCCTGCTCGAAGGGGTCGACGAAGACCCCGGCCGTCCAGGTCTCACGGCGACGCCCGAGCGGGTCGCCCGGATGTTCTCGGAGATCCTGGGCGGTATACGCGAGGACCCGGCCAAGCACCTCCGGACCATCCACGAAGAGAAACATGATGAGATGGTTATCATTAAGAACATCCCGCTCTACTCCATGTGCGAGCACCATCTCCTCCCCTTCGCCGGAGTCGCCCACGTGGCCTATATCCCCAAGGCCGGACGTATCGTCGGCCTGAGCAAGATCGCCCGGGTGGTGGATATTTTTTCCCGCCGCCTCCAGATCCAGGAGCGCCTGACCAAGCAGATCGCCGATATCATCGACGAGCATCTCAAACCCCTCGGCGTCATGGTCATCATCGAGGCCGAGCACATGTGCATGTCGATGCGCGGGCCCAAGAAGCCCAAATCAGTGACCGTAACATCCGCGGTCCGGGGCTCTTTCCGCACCCACACCGCCACCCGCGCCGAGGCCATGATGCTGATCAAGGGAGGAATGACGAGTGTCAAAGACGTCTAGAGAGACTTTCTATATATCGACTCCTATCTATTACGTCAATGATATCCCGCATATCGGCCACGCTTACACGACGATCATCGCCGACGCCCTGGCCCGCTTCAACCGGCTGCGCGGCAAGGACGTCTTCTTTCTCACCGGGACGGACGAGCACGGCCAGAAGATCGAGAAGGCGGCCGCGGAAAAGGGAGTGACGCCGCTGGCCCTGGCGAACGCGGTGGTCGGCCGGATCAAGGACCTCTGGAAGGCCCTCCACATCTCCAACGATTTTTTCGTCCGGACGATCGAGCCCTTTCACGAGAAGGGCGTGCAGAAGATCTTTCTGCAATTGAAGGAAAAAGGCGACATCTACAAGGGAACCTACCAAGGATGGTACTGCGTCTCCGACGAGAACTTCCTGGCCGAGGATGTCCCCCTTCAGCCGGAGGGTGACAAGGTCTGCCCCGACTGCGGCAAGCGGGCCACCCTCGTCTCGGAAGAATGCTACTTCTTCCGGTTGTCCGCCTACCAGGAATTGCTGCTCAAGCATTACACCGACAATCCGGAATTTGTCCGGCCGCCCGGCCGGATGAACGAGGTCGTCAGCTTCGTCCGCCAGGGGCTCAAGGACCTGAGCATCACCCGGACGACGGTCAAGTGGGGGATCCCGGTCCCCGATGATCCCAAGCATACCATCTACGTCTGGTTCGATGCCCTCCATAACTACATCACGGGCGCAGGGTATGACTGGGATATGAAGAGATTCGAGCGCTTCTGGCCGGCCGATATCCATCTCATCGGCAAAGATATCCTCCGCTTCCATGCCATCTTCTGGCCGGCCTTCCTGATGGCCGCCGGCTTCTCCCTGCCCCGGACTGTCTACGGCCATGGCTGGTGGCTCAAGGATGAGGCCAAGATGTCGAAATCCAAGGGCAATGTCCTCGACCCCCACATCATCCTGAAGACCTTCGGGCCCGACCCGCTGCGTTATTTCTTGCTCCGCGAGATCCCGATCGGTGTCGACGGCAGCTTCTCCCACGAGGGCTTCCTTCACCGCGTCAACTCCGACCTGGCCAACGACCTGGGCAACCTCGTCCATCGTACCCTGACCATGATCCTGGGCTATCAGAAGGGTGTCGTCGAACCGGGCGGTGAGGAGAACGAGGACGATCGGACCATCCGGGAGAGTTTCGAGACGCTCAAGAAGAGGGTGGCCAAGTTCTATGAGGATTATGCCTTGAGCAGGGCTCTCGAAGAGATTTGGGGGTATATTAACGCCGTCAACAAATACCTGGCCGACAACGAACCCTGGAAACTCGCCCCGGACGAAACGAAAAAGAAGCGGCTGGCCCGGATCCTTTACCAGACCGCGGCGGCCATCCGGGGGATCGGCTATCTCGTTTATCCCGTGATGCCCGAGTCGGCCCAAAAAGTTTGGCACATGCTGGGCGAGACCAGGTCGGTGGCGGAGAGGCGCTATGCCGACTACCGCTTTGAAGATATGAAGACTGGGGTCAAGATCCAGAGGCCACTTCCGCTTTTCCCCAGGGTCGCGCTCAAGGATTTCCTCCAGGAGGAAGTTCCCGCGGCGGCAGCACCAATTAAGGAGGAGAAAATGGACATCATCACCTTTGATGAATTCAAGAGAATGGACCTCCGGGTAGGAGAGATATTGAGCGCCGAGAAGGTCCCGGGGACCGACAAGCTCCTCAAAATCGAGATCAACATCGGGACTGAAAAAAGGACGATGGTCGCCGGGGTCGCCGATGTCTATGCGCCGGAAGAGATGGTCGGGAAAAAGCTCGTCGTCATCGTCAATTTAAAGCCGGCTGTGATCCGGGGGATCGAATCGCAGACGATGCTCCTGGCGGCCGAGACGGGCGACGGCAAAGCCATTATCCCCTTCTTCGACCGTGACGTTCCCGCCGGGGCCAAGGTCAAGTAAGGCTTTCCCGCCTCTCGAAATGCGTCCCCGTCCGATCTTGGGACAGTTGAGGTCTAGGGGACTCAAAGAGCTATAAGTTAAACGGGTTCGGCGAGCAATTTCAGTCCGCCATTCGGGCCGCGGGGGACCAGAACGACTTCTTCACGGCCATAGTCGTCTCTTCCCGGCTTCCAGAAAACCAGGGTTCTTCTCACCTCTTCGTCGATGGATAGAACAACTTCCTGGATTCCCATTTCCAGGCGCGTCAACGTGCCCGAACCGATTTCGTACATGTTGGACTTTCTCTCCACTCCTTTTTTGATCACATCGATAAACACGGGCAAGATCTCCGCCGGAATGGCGGCGATCCTATGGAAATCAAGTTTTTTCGCATAGTCGATGAACTTTCCCGCCAAACGCTCGGCCACGCTCCTCAAGACCGCCGCGAGAAAGTCTTCATATTCCACATAATAGATGTGCGCCTTCAGCTCAAGCCTTCTGCCGAAACTGCAGGTCAAGAGGTGGATATCTTCGAGGCCAAAAGACGAACTGAAATCCACGTCTCCTTTGCCGATATCCAGGAAGCAGATGGCCCCCTCTACATTTTTGTTGCTATTGTAGCCGGGAGAATACAAACCCACCTTCAGGATATAACTGCTCTTTTGTTGAAGGTACTTCTTGTCGATATCCTCAGGTTTGCCATTGTGCACAACCTGAAGACTTTCGGCAAACAGGTTCACCTTCGGCATCATCCTCACCTCCTTAAGAAAATCCGCAAGCCCGGGGCGCACTTTTTTATGGTTTGTCCCGAGCCCGGTTGCATCGCTTTTATTCTATTTTGATACGGGCCGAAGTCAAGCTCTCGCCCGGCCCGCCTTCGCTTGGCGGGGGAATGCCGACTCGTCTTTCCCCCGCGGTAGCCGGGAGGTGTCATCTTTCCTCCAAATTGCCTTCGCTGCCTCGCAGATAGATATTTTTCCGGAGTGCGGCACACGAGGGAGGAATACTGAGAATTCCTGAAAAACGGAGCCGGGGTAGCAGCAAAACAATATCTCATGGACTGCCCTACATTTTCGGATGCGTCAATGTTTTGGAGGGGGAGCAGCGAACAGGACCGACTCTTGGCAATCCGTACTTAGAGGAATTTTCCCAACTTTTTATTGTCGATAACACCTTCACGAATCAGAACGGGCCTCTCCTCTGTCAAGTCCATGACGGTGGAGGGCTTACCGCCGGGCGTCCGGCCGCCGTCCACAATGCATTCGACCTTTCCTTTAAACATCCGGATCGCTTCCTCGGCCGAATCGATCTCTTTTTCGCCCGAGATGTTGGCGCTCGTCGCCACAAGCGCAACCCCGGTCTCCCGGATGAGCGCCTGCAGCCAAGGGATGTCGGGAAGCCGGATCCCGATCGTTTTTTTCGGCCCTATTAGCTCCTGCGGCAGATGAGACGCTGCTTTCAAAACCAAGGTTAACGGACCCGGCCAGAATCTATCGGCCAAGGCCTGAAAAACCGGGGGGCACTCAGATACCAGGGCCTCGGCCATCCTCAGGCCGGAGACGAGGACCGGCAGCCCTTTGGAGGGGGGCTTCCTCTTGACATCGAATATTTTTTGCAGCGCCTTTTGAGAAAGGCAGTTTCCCCCCAGCCCATAAAACGTATCCGTAGGATAGACGATCACTCCGTCTCTTCGTAGCACCTGAACGATTTCGCTGATGGTTTCAGGCCCGACTGACTGGATATCGATCGTGATGACGCGGGTTTTCATCTCTCCTCCGGCCGGATCCCATCCGCCTGAAACGATGCTAGCGGGAGCGTCCGGAAAAGTCAACGCATCCTGGAAATTCCGGTGACACGAACCAGATTCCGGAAAATCTGGATCATGTCACCGAATTTCGCCGGTCCTCCCCATTCTGGGGAGCGAGCGGGCAACCTTTTTATGACCGAGGCGAGGGGTTGGGTGAGGAAGTCCGTCGACGACTGAGCGGGCATGGTTTCTCTCCGGAGGAGAGAAGAGCGAAGGAGGAGTTCGGAGCGAGCTTCCTCGCTGGGGA
>JBAQGA010000104.1:0-12276 GCA_049287565.1 Candidatus Aminicenantales bacterium | reverse complement strand
GAATATCTCCGCGGCCCTGGCCTTGATGGGTAATAAGATCCTGCTCCTCGATACCGATCCGCAAGCCCACAGCACGATCTCCGTTCTCAATGATCCCACCCAGTACTCCAAATCTCTTTTCGACGTGTTGATGCGACCGGACGAAAAATTCGAATCCATCGTGGCCAATTCGACCGTCCCGGGCCTCGATATCGCTATCTCTAAAATTTCTATGGCCAAGCTGGAGCCCTCACTCCTTGGCGAGATAGACGGCCACTATCGTCTCAAAGATGTTCTCGAGCCTGTCCGTCCGAAATACAAACATATCATTATCGATACACCGCCCACCCTCGGCCTTATCACGCTCAATTCGCTGGTCGCTGCCACCCATATTCTTATCCCTATCCAGTCGTCTTATCTTTGTCTTGAAGGAACCGACGACCTCCTCGAGACGATCGACAAAGTCAAAAAGGTAGCCAATCCGGACTTGAAGATACTCGGCATCCTGATTACCCTTCATGACAAAAGAACCAATATCTCCAGGGACGTGGTGAGGAGGATCCGTAAGGTCTTCGGAGATCTCGTGTTCAAGACCCATGTTTCGAAGAGTGTCAAGCTCGAGGAAAGCCCCGCCTACAAGGAATCTATTTTTACCTATGCTCCCCATTCTGTCGGATCTATTCAATACAGAAAAATAGCCGAGGAGATCATTAACCGTGCAAAAATCTAAGCGCTCCGGACTCCCCGATAGTGTTTCCATGAGACACGATGATCATTTCGTCGAACTCATCTCTGCCCGGGTCTACGGGCCCCGCATTCGCATGATCCCTTTGGACCGGATCGATCCGAACCCCCAGCAGTCCCGCACTGAGCTCGGTAATCTCGACGAGCTCATGGCCTCCATCAAGTCGAAGGGCATTCTCGAGCCCATATTGGTCAGGCCGAAAAACGATCGCTACGAAATCATCGCCGGCGAACGCCGCTATGTCGCCTCAAATCGCGTCGGTCTCAATGAGATACCCGCTATCGAGATGGACGTCAAGGACAACGAGGCCATGGAGCTCGCCCTGATCGAGAATCTGCAGCGTAAGGACCTCGATGTTTTCGAGGAAGCCGATGGCCTGAACGCTTTGGTCGAGATCTACGGCTATAACCACGCCCAGCTGGCCGAGAAGATCGGCAAAGCGCGTTCGACCATCACCGAGATCATCAATGTGGCCCGCATCCCCAAGAACCTCAGAGCGCTCTGTAAAGAGGCCGAAATCACCAGCCGGAGCACTCTTATCGAGATCGCCAAGCAGGAAAAAAAGGCCGATATGGAGCGGCTGATCAACGAGATCGCCCAACGCGGCCTCCGCCGCGAGGACACCCGGGAGCTCTCCAAGAAGCTCAAGGGAAAGACGAAGAGCTCAAAACCTTATGTTTTCAATTACAGCCCGCAGCCGAACGATTCCTATCATCTGCGCATTGAATTCAAGAAGCACTCGGTCAACCGGGAGGAAATCATCCAAGTCCTTGAAGAGATCATCTCCCGCCTCAAGAGCAAGGCCTGAGCCTTATTCGAGTCTCGATCAATCAGGCGGCCGAAATCAGGGAATATATCACACGGGGGGAAGATAAAATGAATTCTAATTTGGATGAAGAAGCTTCCCTATATAACGATAATCTAATTCGAAAGAAGCGGCTTCTCCATCAGATTATTTAAGTTGACATAATATTCCTTATGCGACGCAATATTATGGCCAAATTTATCCTCTTTGCCTTCAATGAGATAGGATTTTCCTCAACCTTTGGATATTCCCCCTGCCGATTTCCTTTGCACTTGTGGAAATCAGAGCTTGCCAGCCGACCTTTCTTGATGCTCTTTCCTCCCAATAGCCTCGGAAATCTTTGGACAAGAAGACCGTTCCAAGGTCAATATAGTTATCCTGCTTTTTTTCGTTACTCGTTATCCGGCAAAGCGTTTTGAAACGGCATCGAAAAAAGACCTCAACATATCAAAAAACCCTGATGAAGCCGGATTTTTGTTAGTTCATCCAGATTAGCCGGCTTACGACCAGCTCTTTATAGCCGGATGGCTTTTCTTTGAGGCAGTAGATGCGGCCATTCTTAGCCTTCAGCCCGAGCGTATTGCCCTCCCAAATATCCTTCAAGAGGTCATAATTACCCAGGCTCGCCCTTGCTATGAAAACTCCCTCGGCATTGAAAACGTCGGAGATGTATTGCCCCGACGCTCCCATTTCTGTAAAGTACTTAAAAACAGGCATATGCTCAGGGAAATAAGGACCTCCCCCCATCGGTCCCAGCGGCCGACTGGGCAAAGGCCGGGGGGCAAATATCAACTCCGATAATGAGGGGTGCCCAGATTGACTTCCGGCGAAAGCAAGAATAAAGTAGCGGTGTAGGGAACCTGAAAAAGCTTCTTCTGCCATATTTTTTGCTCTTTTGCTTCAGTGAAAACCCGAACTCAAGGAGTCAGGAGAATGAAGAACAAGGGAGTCTTTCTCGTTGCCTTCCTGATTTTCTCGACTTTGGCTTGTCAAACGCGGTCGGAAAAGCCGAGAAGAACCTACGAAGACGGGATTGAGGCCGTGGATAACGGCCTTGAGCCTTACGCGATCAAAGGGCAAGCCAACCAGCTGAGGCTTGAGAAAAAGCTGCTGATCGATTTTGAAGACCCAGAATTGGCCGCGGTGGGAATCCAGAAAATTTGGTCTTTTGATGTTGATTCCCAAGGCAATATCTATATTTGGAGCAGACAGAGTTCTGAGAACTTCATATTTAAATTCGATCCTTCTGGCAAGTTCGACCATGCATTCGGCCGCAGCGGAGAGGGTCCAGGAGAAATCGGCGCACTAGCCTATTTAAGGATTAGCCAGCGAGACGAAATCATCATTTCCGATTATGGAAGGAACAGACTCATCCTCATGAGTGCGTCTGGAAACACGCTCAATGAACTGCACCTGCCATCCAACATGGACACGGTAACGCTCTTGGCTAACGGGAAGGTGCCTGGCCTGGATGTCTGTCTTCAGACCCGAGGAAGGGATCGGCGAACTCCAGATCGTCTTCTGCGATAAGGACCTGAACGAGCTCGCTATCCTGGGCCCGACAGAAAAATTGCCGAACTGGCTAAGGGCAAAAAAGATTAATGGGCTGGAAACGACGCCGACCCTGGGCCAGGGAAGCATAGCCAAAGGACATATTTATGTGGGCAACAAGCAGAGCGGATACCAGATATCGGTTTATGATCTCGAGCGAAATCCCGTCAGAAGAATCAGAAAGAGTTATCGGCCTGTGGCTGTGCCAGAGAATATCAGGAAAAGGGTGCTCGAGGTGTTTGACATGCCCATCCATAAGTCCCAGAAGAACAAGCTTTTTTTCCCCGATTCTATGCCCGCCATCCAATATTTTTTCACGGACGACCAAGGCCGGCTGTTTGTCATGACCTTTGAGAAAGGAGAACGCCCCGGACATTACATCTATGACATCTTCAACTCTGACGGAGTCTTTATCGGCCGGACATCCCTGGATAATTCGGGAAATGAATCGACAGAAATCTGGGGAGGCCCGTTCGAGGTCAAGGCGAAGAACAACCTTCTCTATTACTTAAGGGCAAAAGAGAGCGGCTTTCAGGAACTGGTTGTTTGTTGGATGATTTGGACCGAATAAAAGTCACCTGATCGACAGCGAAGAGTTTCGCGGCTTCGCCAAGACACTTAAAAAGGGTGATCGCAAAAGAGGCGGGAGGCCCCTCCCCTGCCAGGGCTACCCTACAGCCCCTTGCTCATGGCGTTGAGGAAATCGGAGTTGGTCTTGACCTTACCGAGCTTCTCGACCAGGAGCTCCATGGCCTCGACCTCACTGAGCTGGCTGAGGACCTTCCTCAAGATCCAGATCCGGTTGAGGTCGTTTTCCTCGATCAGGAGCTCTTCTTTCCGTGTCCCCGAACGATTGATGTCGATGGCCGGGAACAGCCGCTTGTCGACCAGCCGTCTGTCCAGGTTGATCTCCATGTTCCCGGTGCCCTTGAACTCCTCGAAAATGACATCGTCCATGCGGCTTCCGGTGTCGACCAGGGCTGTCGCCATGATGGTCAAGCTGCCGCCCTCCTCGATCTTCCGGGCAGAGCCGAAGAACTTCTTGGGCTTGTTCAGGGCGTTGGCATCGATGCCGCCGCTCAGGACCTTTCCCGAGGGTGGGATGATGGCGTTGTGGGCCCGGGCCAACCGGGTCACGCTATCGAGCAAGATGGCCACGTCCCGCTTGATTTCCACCAACCGCTTGGCCTTTTCGAGGACGATGTTGGCCACCTGGGCGTTCCGGACGGGAGGCTCGTCGAAGGTCGAAGCGACCACTTCCCCATTGACGGTTCTTTGGAAATCGGTGACTTCTTCCGGGCGCTCGGCGACCAAGAGGACGATCAGGAAGACCTCGGGATGGTTCTTCTCGATGGACTTGGCGATGGTCTTGAGGAGGGTCGTTTTTCCCGCCCGCGGCGGGGAGACGATCAGGCCTCTCTGTCCCTTGCCGATGGGCGTTAAGAGGTCCATGACCCGGGCGTTCATGTTCTTCTGGTTCCCATCCTCGAGATTGATCTTCTCGAAAGGATAAAGCGGGGTCAGCCGCTCGAAGTGGACGTTCCGCCGCATGTCCTGAATGACTTCGGGCTCGGTGAAATTGATGGCTTCTATCTTGATCAGGGCAAAGTATTTCTCGCCGTTCTTGGGGGGGCGGACGATCCCGCTAACCGTGTCTCCGGTCCGGAGCTGGAATTTCCGGATCTGGGAAGGAGACACGTAGATATCGTCCTGGCTGGGAAGATAGCTGAAATCCGGGGCCCTCAGGAAGCCGAAACCGTCCTCCAGCGTCTCGAGGACGCCTTCCGAGAACAGCAGGCCGCTCTTCTTGGCCTGGGCTTCCAGGATCTTGAAGATCAGGTTGTGCTTGCTGGCGTCCTCTATTTCTTCGTCCTCGACGCCGGCCTGCCCGGCGATCTTGACGATCTCCTTTATCTCTTTTTCTTCGAGTTCGACGAGGCTGTACTCTTTCATCGTTCACATCTCCTCAAGAATTGAATTCAGACCCTCAGATTAAATTATCGTTTGCGACCTCAGTGGGTCAGTGGAGGCTCGGCCGGACCCTCCCCCTCCCTTCCCCCCGGGGAAAGCTCCGCTGCGGCGGCCGCTTTCTCTTGGGGCGGCTTTTCGGGGAGATCCTTCGTCAGGGCAATTTTCAGGACTTCATCCATGTGCTCAACCAGATGGATCTTTAACTCCTGTTTGATGACCTTGGGCAGGTCTTTGAGGTCCGCTTTGTTGTCGAGCGGTAGGATGGCTTCCCGGATTCCCTCGCGATGGGCCGCCAGGAGCTTCTCCTTGATCCCGCCTACGGGAAGGACCTTCCCCTTGAGCGTGATCTCTCCGGTCATGGCCACCTTCCGGTTGACCGGAATGTCAGTCAGGAGCGAAATGATCGAGGTGGCGATGGTGATTCCCGCCGAGGGACCTTCCTTCGGGGTGGCACCCTCGGGGACATGGATATGGATGTCGAAGTTCTTGTGCAGGTCCTTGGCGATGTTCAGCTCGAAGATCTTCCCCCGGACATAGCTGAAGGCGGCCTGAGCGGACTCCTGCATGATCTCGCCGAGATGGCCTGTCAGGGTGAAATTGCCCTTGCCATGGATCTTGGTCGCCTCGAAAGTCAGCAGCTCACCCCCGAACTCTGTCCAGGCCATGCCGATGGCCCCCCCGATCTCCGGTTTCTTATCGATCCCGGAGCGTCTGAATTTGGCGATACCCAGGTAGGATTCGAGGTTCTTGGGCGTCACCCGCTCGCCATGGGCCTTGCCTTTCTGGACGACCCGCTTGACCAGCTTCCGGCAGATCGAGGTGATCTCCCGCTCCAGGTTTCTGACGCCGGCCTCCCGCGTATATTCGCGGATGACCTTCTGCATGGCCGGGTCGGTGATTTTGAGGTTCCCGGCTTTGAGTCCGTGGGCTTTTATCTGCTTGGGCAGCAAGAATTTCTTGGCGATCTGGAGCTTCTCCTGCTCGGTGTAGCCGGGAATGTGGATGACCTCCATCCGGTCGATGAGTGCCCGCGGGATGGGCTCGAGCATGTTGGCCGTGACGATGAACATCACCTGGGAGAGGTCGAAATCGGTATCGATATAGTGGTCCAGAAATGTGCTATTTTGTTCAGGATCAAGAACTTCCATCAGAGCCGAGGCGGGGTCCCCGCGAAAATCCATGCTCATCTTGTCGACCTCATCGAGCAGGAAGACCGGGTTCTTGGTGCCCGCCCGCTTGATCATCTGGATGATCCGTCCGGGGTAGGCGCCGATATAGGTCCGGCGATGGCCGCGAATCTCCGCTTCGTCCCGGACTCCCCCTAGGGAAAGACGCACAAATTTCCTTCCCGTCGCCCGGGCTATCGACTTCCCAAGGGAGCTTTTTCCGACGCCCGGCGGGCCGATCAGGCCCAGAATGACTCCTTTCGGGTTCTTGACGAGCTGGCGGATAGAGAGGAACTCGAGGATTCTCTCCTTGACTTTCTCAAGCCCGTGATGATCGTCGTCTAAGACCCGCTGGGCCTCTTTGAGACCCCTCCTTTCGCGAGACTTTTTGTTCCAGGGCATGGATATCAGCCAGTCGAGGTAGTTCCGGCAGACGGTCGCTTCGGCGGACATCGGAGGCATAGTTTCGAGCCGTTCGATCTCTTTGAGGGCTTTCTCTTGAGCGTCCGGAGGCATACCGGCCTTTTTGACCTTCTGCTTGAGCTCCTCGATCTCGTTCGGCTGGTCCTCCTTGCGGGAACCGTAGCCCGCCCCGAGGGGGAAGACATTCGGTTTGGCGTCCCGGCCCGCCGTTTTCTGACGTTCGGACCTCGGCCCTTCCCGGCGGAGTTTGGAATGGATCTTGAGGATCTCGTTCTCGAGCAGATAGTTCAGCCGGCGCGTCCTCTCCAGCGTGTTGATCGTCTCCAGGAGGTTCTGTTTCTCTTCCAGGGGAAGATAAAGATGGGAGGCAATGATATCGGTGATCCTCTCGGATGTCGTGTCCCGCAGGGCCGGGATGATGGATTCGATGTTGGCATTCTGGTTGAGCTTGAGGTAGTCCTCGAAAAGCGCCAGGCCCCTCTTTAAAAGCTCTTTGATCTCAGGGCTGTGGTCCTCGATCTCCCTGATGACCTTGGCCAGGACCTGATAGTAGGGGTAAGTGCTCAGGTACTCGATGACCCGAGCCCTTTTCTTGGCCTCAACGATGACCTTGACGTTTTTCTCGTCCGATTTAACAGTCCGGATGATCTTGGCTGTCACTCCCAGAGAATAGATATCCTTGGGCTGCGGATTGTCGAGGGAAGCGTCCATCTGGGCGGCCAGAAAGATGAGCTTATCTCTCTCCAGGGCTTTGTCCAGGGCTTGGACGGACGAGGTCCGTCCGATGATGAACGGGACCAGGGTTGAAGGAAAAATGACCAGGTCCCTCAAGGGAATAAGCGGGATATTGCGGATCATCTCGGCGTTGCTGTTCATGTCTTCGGTCATATCATTCTCCCACTGCTTTCTTTAGTCGGGCGAAGGCCGGTCCGCTGGCCTCGACCATTTTCCGGGTGATCACGATCTTCGTGTCCTGACGTGAGGAGGGAAGCTCATACATGAGATCGAGCATTAGGTCTTCGATGATCGTCCGCAGCCCCCTGGCCCCCAACTTCTTCTGGACCGACTCTTGAGCGATGGCCAGCAGGGCATCCTCCTCGAACTCCAGCTCGACGCCCTCCATCTCGAAAAGCTTCTGGAACTGCCTGACGATGGCGTTTTTAGGCTTGGTCAGCACCGCCACCAGGTCGCTGACGCTCAATTCGTTGAACACAGCGACCACTGGAATCCGGCCGACAAGCTCGGGGATCATGCCGTATTTGATCAAATCCTGGGGGACGAGCTCGGCGAAATTATCGGCCGCCCCGTCCCCTTTTTTGGCTTTCAGCTCGGACTTGAACCCGACGGCGGTCTTGCCGATTCTCTGGCCGATGATCTTGTCCAGACCGATGAAGGCGCCCCCGCAGATGAAGAGGATGTCGGTCGTATCGACCGGGATAAACTCCTGATACGGGTGTTTGCGGCCGCCCTGGGGGGGGATATTTGACACGGTCCCCTCGATGATCTTGAGCAGGGCCTGTTGAACTCCTTCTCCCGAGACGTCGCGAGTGATCGAAGGGCTATCGCTCTTGCGGCCGATCTTGTCAATCTCATCGATATAGATGATTCCCCGCTGGGCCTTACCGATATTTCCGCCGGCTGACTGGAAAAGCTTGAGGACAATGTTTTCGACATCCTCTCCCACATAGCCGGCTTCGGTCAGAGTGGTGGCGTCGGCGATGGCGAAAGGAACCGACAAGATCCTGGCCAAGGTCTGGGCCATCAGCGTCTTGCCCGTGCCCGTCGGCCCGATCAGGAGAATATTGCTTTTGCCGACTTCGACATCGGACTGATCCTTCCTGAGCTTGATCCTCTTGTAGTGATTGTAAACGGCCACCGAGATTTTTTTCTTGGCCTTCTCCTGGCCGACGATGTACTGGTCCAGAGCATTCTTGATCTGTTGGGGAGTGAGAGATTCATTCTTCTGGCGGCGCCTATCTTCCTCCCTTAATTTTTCTGTATTTATAATGGAATGTGCAAGTTCTACGCAGTTGTCGCAAATGTAAACGCCCTTCGGTCCGGCGATGAGCTTCTTCACCTGGGTCTGGGTCCGGCTGCAGAAATTGCACTTGTAGACCTGGCTCGTGTTCTGTCTGGCGCTGTTGTCGTCCATTGTCTTCCGTTGAAATCCCTGATCGAGGTCGCCGGCGAATCTCGCCTACTTCCCGGCTTCGCCCCGGGAGGCGATGATCTGGTCGATCAGGCCGTATTCCTTCGCCTCGGCCGCGGTCATGATGAAGTCCCTTTCGAGATCCGCCTGAATCTTCTCCTTCGCCTGGTGCGTATGCTTGGCCAGGATCTCGTTGAGGTTTTCCCGCACCCGAAGCACTTCTTTGGCCTGGATGGCGATGTCCGAGGCCTGGCCCTGGTATCCTCCGGAGGGCTGATGGAGGATGATCCGGGAATTGGGCAGGGAGTAGCGTTTTCCCGGCCGCCCGGCGGCCAGGAGCACGGCCGCCATGCTGGCTGCCTGCCCGACGCAGATGGTGGCCACATCCGCTTTGACGAACTGCATCGTGTCATAGATAGCGATCCCCGCCGAGATGCTTCCGCCTGGAGAATTGATATACAGGGAGATTTCCTTCTCCGAATCCTCGGCCTCCAGGTAGAGGAGCTGGGCGATCACGGTGTTGGCCACCTCATCATTGATCTCTGAACCGATGAAAATGATATTGTCCTTGAGCAGACGGGAGTAGATATCATAGGCGCGCTCACTGCGCCCGTCCTGCTCAACGACAAAGGGGATCAAAGCCATAGGGAGTACTAATATATTACCGCGTTCTCGAGCAAAAAGTCAATGGCCTTGCGCAGCCGGAGGCTGTTCCGGATATCCTCCCTTCTTCCCTCCTGGCTGACCCTTTCGATGAGCTGCGCCAGAGGAACGTTGTTCCTCTTGGCCATCGCCTTGACCTCCTCCTCGATTTCCTCATCGCTCACGGCCAGTTTCTCCTGGCCGGCGATCTTCTGGAGCAAAAGACCGCTCTTGAGGTTCCGTTCCGCTTGGCCTCGCGCCTTCTGTCTCAGGTCTTCCACCTGGTCCGGCGGGAGGCTGGCTGGCAGCTGGGCGGCCCAGCCCTTCAAGACGGAGACGGCCTCATCCTCGACCAGGCTCTGAGGAAGCTCCAACTTGAGCTTATCGACGATGGTCTTAACGATCTCGTCGCCCATCTCTCTTCGGGCCGCCTCCTCCCTGGACCTTTCGAGCTCCTGGCGCATCTTGGCCCTCAGGGCGGCCAGGCTATCGTATTCTCCCAGGTCTTTCGCCCATTCGTCGTTCATTTCGGAGACCTTCTTCTCCTTGATGGAGATGACCTTGAGGTCGTATTCGATCAATCGCCCGGCCACTCTTTTCTGGGCGTGCTCCGCTGGATAGGAGATGACAAACTTCCGCGCCTCGCCGGTCTTGAGCCCGGCCAGGTTCTCATTCAGGACCTTCTCATTGTCGGAATGCCCGGCCAGGACCAAGACTTTCTCTGTTGGCAGCCACCTCTTGGTCTGGAGGTCGCGGCCCTTCCACTCGACGACGACATAGTCTCCGTCCGCTACTCCCCTCCCCTCGATGGGAACATACTCCGCCGATCGCTGACGAAGCTCTTCGAGGGAGCGGTCGATATCCTCTTCCTCGACCTTGACCTCTTTCTTCTGCACCCTGACCTTTTTATAGGAAGGGAGCTCGAAATCGGGCAGAACATCGACCGCTGCCTTGAAACGGAAGGGCTCGGCCTCCTTGAAGACGACCTCATTGATCACAGGAGTCCCGACCGGGGTGATGTTCTCCGCCCTGAGGCTCTCCCTCAGAGCCCGAGGGGCCAGGTTCTCGATGACGGCGTCCTTGATATCCTGGAAAAAGAGACGTTTGACCATATCCCGGGGAGCCTTGCCGCGCCGGAAGCCGTCCAGCCGGGCCCGCGACGAATATTCCAGGAGGACCTTTTCCCACTCTTTGGCGACTTCCTCCGCGGCGACTTCGATCTCCAATTCCCGCCGGCTCGGGCTCGGAGAGGTGACCCGAGAATGGAAGGGTTCTGACTTTTCGTTCATCGCTTTCCACCTCGATCTATCGACGAATACCTCTTATAGCTTGAGTCTTTTATTAAGACAAGTGTTCAGGAAAAGACCGGAAGATCGTATCCAAATGGGCAGAGCGGGAGTCGAACCCGCACTCCTTCATCAGGAACTAGGTCCTAAGCCTAGCGCGTCTGCCTATTCCGCCACCTGCCCTCGGATCCAATCGCTCTAGAAGTGACTCTCCCCTTAGGGGACAGCCCCTCTTCTTTCGGGAATCAAGCGGATGACCATGCATGCGCCGGTTGCGATCGCGGTGAGACGGCGTCCGTCGGCCGCAGCTTGGGATCACGGCCCATATCAGGCGTAACTTCAAGGCTGCGTCCAATCAAGAAGGCATGGTGACCTTCAGGTGCTGGCAGAGACCTTTTTTTACCACATTCACGGGCTCAAGTCAACAGAAACGCTCTTCCTCAGGAGAGTTGGCCGCTCCTGCGCAGCGCTTTCCTGATCCGCGCTCCCAACCGACGGCAGGCTTACCGAAGGTACTTCTTGAGCCTTTCAGCCAGGTCGGGATCGACCGTGGTCAAGGTCCTGTAAACGTCCCGGGCGCTGTAGTTGTCCTTCAGATTCAAGTAGACGACGGCCAGGTTGAAAAGAGCGACTCCGTAGTCCGGCCTCAGCTCGACGCACTTCTTCAGCGGATCGAGGGCTGAATCGAAGTCCTTGAGCTGCATGTGGCAGACACCGATCTGCAGCCAGGCGTCGGCGTTGTCGGGGACGAGGGCGACGTAGTTCTTGAAGGCCTCGATGGATTCTTTGAACATCTTCAGGTTCAGGTAGCAGGAGCCGATGTTGTAATAGGCGACATCATAGTCGGGCTTGATGGCCAGGGCCTGCCGGAACGTAGCGATCGCCTCCTCATATCTTTGCAGCTTCTGGAACATGATGGCCAAATTATAGATGGCCATCTCACTGTCCGGGTTAAGCTCGATGACCTTCCTGGCCGCCCCGATGGCCTTCTCGTTCTGGCCGGCCTCGTCGTACATCTTGACGATGTCACTGTAGTATGTGCTGGCGTCGGCGGGATTCAGCTCGGACAAGTTCTGGAGAATGCCTTCGGCATTGTCGAATTGCTGCGCCATCCTGTAAGCCTGAGCCAGGCTGTAGTTGACCTTGATGTCGCGCGGCTGGGCTTTATGGGCTTCTTCGAGAGCGATCACGGCCGGCTCGTACTGCTGCAGTTCCATCCGGCAGGAGCCCAAGCGAAGATAGCCCATCCAGGCGTTTTCCGGTTTCAGCTTCAAGAAACGATCGTAGGCGTCGGCCGCCTTGGCAAATTCCCTCAGTTCCTCGTAGGCATTGCCGAGCTGGAAGATGGCTTCCTTCTGACTGCCGTCGAGGGCGATGGCCTTCTCCAGGGCGCCGGCGGCGTCGTTCCAGCGCTGCATGCGCATATAGATCTCTCCCATCCTCAGGTAGGCCGAAGTCCTGTTCGGGTCGATCCCGATAACCTTCTGGTAGGCGCCGACGGCCGCATCAAAGTTCCTCTGTTTGGCGTAGACATCCGCGAGAAGCGCCTGGGCTTCGAC
>JBAQGA010000103.1:0-6978 GCA_049287565.1 Candidatus Aminicenantales bacterium | reverse complement strand
TATATTCCATTGAAAAAGCGCAAAAACGGCTCGATTATCGCCCGCAATACAACTTCAATTCCTTGATAAAGATCTACTAAAACACCAGCAGAACCGCGATGATTAGCCCCAGGGCGGGCTTAGCCCGATAGCCTGAGATGAATGGTAGTCCGGCGCCGTCATCGGGATGACTTATTCATTCCGGAGGCTCTTCACCGGATCGGCCAGGGACGCTTTGAGGACATTCCGTCCCGCACTCAAGAAGGCGAGCCCCAGAGTCAGAAAGGAAGCGAGAGCAAAAATCCAAACCTCCGGAGTCGTATGGTAGGCGTAGTCCCGGTACCATCCCAGGAGCACAAAATAGGCGATGGGATAGACGACAATATTGGCCGCGACCACACAGATCAATGTTTCTTTGAAAAGCTGAAGGACGATATTCCCCTCCGATGCTCCCAACACTTTGCGAACGGCGATTTCTTTCGTCCGTTGCCTGACCGAAAAAGAGGCCAATCCGAGGAGGCCGATGCAGGAAATGAAGATTGCCAGGAAAGCGAAATACCTTGTTCCGGTCACCATCCTCTGCTCGGTGACATACATGTTGTTGATGCTGTCATCCAAGAACTTTAGGTCGGGAACATAACCGGGGACGATCTCCCTGATCTTGTCCTGGATGAAACTCAAGGTCTTGGGGATGTTTTGAGAATGGATTCTGATAAAAACATAGCTGTAGCCGGCAAACCTGTGGAGGAAAATCAACGGTTGGATTTCATCGTGAAGGGAATAGAAATGGAAATCCTTGATGACCCCGATGATCCGGAAGTTTCGCTCCCATATTGATAATCGTTTTCCGACCGGGGATTTCAAGTCCATCGCCTTCATGGCTGTCTCGTTGATCACCGCCGATTCCGTCAGGTCAGCCGGGAATTCATTCGAAAAAAAGCGTCCGTCCAGCATTTCGATCTGAAAAGTGGAGATAAACTCAGGATCGGCCCTCATCAGGTGCGTTCTTGGCATGTCGATGTTGCCGGAATTTCCCTCCCAGGTCACATCAGGCCCGCCTGTCGTTGTCGACTCGGTCTCCATGTTTGAGCTGGACCGGGTCACACTGAGGATGTCGGGATTTCGCATCAATTCCGCCTGAATGGAACGATAGCTGTTTGATATTTCCTGGTCCAGGCCCAGCGAAACAATATTCTCCCGGCTATATCCCAAATCCTTTGTTTTCAGATATTTCAACTGATTATGAACGCCGATCATGGCGATGATCATGAAGATGGACAGGGAGAACTGAAACCCGATCAGGACTTTGCGAAATTGGAGGCTGCTCTTTCCCGGCTTGATGGCGCCTTTGATCGCTCGCACTGGATTCATCGAGGCCAGAAAAAAAGCGGGATAGATCCCCGATAAGACACCGGTCAGGGCTACCACCCCGGCTAAGAAAAGCACCGTTTTTCCATTGAAGGCGAAACCGATCTGCGCTCCCGTCAATTGATTGAGGACGGGCAACGAAAAATATGAGATCAGGACGGCCAGGCCGGCCGAAAACAAAGTCACCAGGATGGACTCCGAGAGAATTTGTTTGGTCAGCTGTTGCTTGTAAGCCCCCGCTGCTTTCCTGACACCGATCTCTTTCGCCCTTAGGAAAGAGAGGGCCGTCGAGAGGTTCGTAAAGTTGACGATGGCCAGCAAGAGGATGAAAACACTCAGTCCGGAAAAGATGTAAACGTAGACGATCGGCCCGCCGCCGTTCAGGGCGTAAAGATGGATCCTGGTGATCGGCCTCAGGGACAGCTTCGAGACCTCCCAGTTGGGGGCGTATTTTTTATAGAGATCTCTGATCTGAGCATTGAAAAAATCCAGGTTCGCCTCTTCTTCAAGATGAACGAAGGTCAAGAAGTTGCCGCCGCTCCACCGGTCGATGTCGAAATCGATATCCCTCAGGGCTTCCATCGGGAGGAGACAGAGGGAAGGAAGAGAAGGATTGGCCGGCATTTCCCTGATGACACCGGTCACCAGGAAATTCCCCATCGACCCCACGATGATTTCTTGTCCGAGGGGTTCTTGATCCGGAAAAAGTTTCTTGGCGATCTTCTCGGTCAGAATGACGGAATGGGGCTGAGAGAGCGCTGTCTCGGGATGGCCGTTGATGAATTCCAGGGAAAACATCTGCAAGAAGGCGGGGTCGACGAAGCGGACCCGTTCGAGAAAACGCCGATCTTCCGTCCCGAGGAGAAATTTCATCCATTCGAACGACCGGGACACATTCCGGATCTCGGGTCTTTCTGCTTGAAGGGCCTGAGCAAGAGCGGCGGGGGTATGGGGGAAAAAATGGAGGTCACCGTTGGGCAGGCGATTTTCGCCGATCACTTGATACAAATCATCCTTGTTCTCGTGGAATCGGTCGTAGCTGATCTCAAAGCTAATCCATAGCGATATGAGAATAAAACAGGCCAATCCCACGGCCAATCCGGCTATGTTGATAAGCGAATACCCCTTGTGTTTGACCAGGATTCTCAAGACGAGTTTCAGGTAGTTTTTGAACATGACGAGCCTCCAATAGATAAAGAATCTGAGGGACGGAAAGAGGGACCGGATCATCTGCCCCCAATACCAGAGGTCGGCTGATTGCTTCCCCCTTGACGTTTTGACATAGGCGTATTCTTCACGGAGATTCTCGCAGATGGAGCCCCGGTCATCGTTCCAGGCCAGTCTCGTGACAATCCATTCGGGCCAGCGGGGAGGAAGGGGCACGTTCTTTCTTTCAGAGCTCATGATTTTTCCCAGGAAAGCACGCTGAAATCTTTCCAGATGCGCCGGTGAAGCTCGGCGGCGTCTTTCAGGGCCCGAACCCCCACGGGAGTGAGCTTGAAATAAGATTTGCTCCGCCCGCCCTTTTGGGGGAGAGGCTCTCCTTTGGTCTTCCGGATATAGCCCTTCTGGTCCATCTGTCTCAAGAGGCCGTAGAGGGTGCCGTAGGTGTAGTCTTTCCCTGTGTCTTTGCGGAGCTGTCTCCGGATGGTCACGCCGTAAGCCTCGTCTCCCAAACGCAGAATGGTCAGGAGCACCATCTCTTCCGCTTTGCTGATCTCCTTCATCGAACCTCTCTACCTATTTATTTGTGTTTCACAAATATATATACGCGAGACCTGGCAAAAGGTTGCACGAGAATTTCTTGTTAGATCTCCCCGCCTGGTCAGATGGATTGTGAACCTAGCCTGTTTAGCTTAAAATGACAGTTTCTTGCACGTGCGAGCATAAGGATTGATAGAGTGAGTTTTCTTTTAATCCTGGGGATTGCCTTGGCCCTGGCGATGGATGCATTCGCCGTATCCATCGGCCTCGGGCTAAGCCTGAAGCCGGCGACGGGGGGCCAGACCTTCCGTCTGGCCTTCTCCTTTGGGCTCTTCCAGTTCCTGATGCCGGTCCTCGGCTGGGCGGCCGGCGAGAGAATCATCCAGCATATCGCCAGGTACGACCACTGGGCGGCCTTCGTCGTCCTCCTTGCCGTCGGAGGAAGAATGATCTTCGAGTCGTTGAAGCCGGAGAAGGAAACGCAAATTCGTAGAACCGACCCAACGTGCGGCCTGTCCCTGCTTGTTCTCTCGGTAGCGACAAGCCTGGATGCCCTGGCCGTCGGGCTGAGCCTGGCCGTGCTGCGGGTGGCCATCCTCTTCCCGGCCGTGGTGATCGGGGTCGTGGCTTTCATCGTGACGGTCCTGGGGATGAGGATCGCTCCAACCCTGGGGAAGATCTTAGGCCGGAGAGCCGAGCTTCTCGGAGGGTTTGTCTTGATCCTCATTGGGATTAAGATCCTGGCTGACCACCTTTGAACGAGAATCGGTTTTATTGACAAAACGCCCGAGTCCGTATAAATCTTATCTTGATCTTATTTATCGGATGTCCCCGGAGGCGCTTGATTCGAAGGGTGGCACCCTGGGGAACGTCCCCCCAGGAGGTCTTATGAAAAACATAACGCGACGGGAATTCATGGGGAAGTCGGCCGCCGCCGCGGCCGGGCTGATGATCGTTCCCCGACACGTCCTCGGCGGCAAGGGCTTCAAGGCGCCGAGCGACACCCTGAATATCGGCTGCGTCGGAGTCATGGGCAAGGGCCAGTCCGACATCGCCAGCTGCAGCACCGAGAACATCGTGGCGGTCTGCGATGTCGATGACGAGATGATGGCCAAGTTCCTGAAGAGCGAGGACAACACCCCCGAGCAGCAGGACAAGTACTACCGGGCCGCCAAGTACAGGGACTTCCGCGAGATGCTGGAAAAAGAGAAGAGTATCGATGCTGTCACGGTCACCACGCCGGACCACACCCACGCCGTGATCGCCCTGATGGCCATCAAGATGGGGAAGCACGTCTTCGTCCAGAAACCCCTGACCCATACGGTCAAGGAGGCCCGGATGCTGGCCGAGGAAGCCAAGAAGGCCGGGATCGTTTCCCAGATGGGCAACCAGGGTCACTCCAAGGAAGGCGCGCGGTTGATCAACGAGTGGATCTGGGACGGCGCCATCGGTCCGGTCCACGAGGTCCACGTCTGGACCAACCGGCCGATCTGGCCCCAGGGCATCGATGCGCCGAAGGAGATGCCCTCCTGCCCGCCGACCTTGGACTGGAACCTCTGGATCGGCCCGGCGCCGTGGCGCTATTTCCATCCGGCCTATCATCCTTTCGCTTGGCGCGGCTGGTGGGATTTCGGGACCGGCGCGCTGGGCGATATGGGCGCGCACCTCATGGACCAGCCTTTCTGGGCGCTCAACCTGGGTCATCCGAAGACGATCCAGGCCAGTTCGACCAAATTCACCAAGGACTCCTACCCGGTGGCCGAGATGGTCACCTACGAGTTCCCCGCCCGTGGGAACATGCCGCCGGCCAAGCTGACCTGGTATGACGGCGGACTGATGCCGCTGCGCCCCAAGGAACTCGAGAACGGCCGGATGATGGGCGATGACGGTGGCGGCTGCCTTTTTGTCGGCAAGAAGGGGATGCTGATGTGCGGAACCTACGGAGAGAACCCGCGCCTCCTTCCGGAGAAATTAATGAAGGAATACAAGCGTCCCGAAAAGACTATCCCCCGTTCCCCGGGCATCCACGAGGAGTGGATCGCCGCCATCAAAGAGGGCAAGAAATCGACCACGGATTTTTCTTATTCGGGGACGTTGACCGAGGTCATGCTGCTCGGCAACATCGCCATGCGGATGGCGGAAGCCAAGACCGTTCTGGAGTGGGACCCGGTGAAGATGGAATTTCCCAACCTGACCGAGGCCAACCAGTATCTGCACAAAGAATATCGCCAGGGCTGGTCACTGTAGCGACGGGAGGAAATGCCGATGAAAGAAATCCTGGGATTTGCGGTCGTCCTGCTGGTCATGCCGGGCTTGGTCGCGGCATTGGCTTCCAAGGAGTCCTCCGGACCAGCCAGCCAGAGAGCGGCGGTGGAGAAATGGGCCATCCATGATCTGAACCGGCCCACGCCGCCGGTCGTCGACCCGGGACCGGCGGGGCCGCCGATGCCTGCGCCCGCGGACGCCGTCATTCTTTTTGACGGCAAGGACCTCAGCAAATGGGAGGACGGAAAGGGCGGGCCGGCCGGATGGAAGGTCGAGAACGGCTATGCCGAGGTCGTGGCCAAGGCGGGGTCCATTCGGACGAAGAAAGGATTCGGGGATTGCCAGCTTCACATCGAGTGGGCCGCACCCGTCGAGGTGAAAGGGGAGGGCCAGGAGCGCGGGAACAGCGGTGTTTTCCTGATGGACATGTATGAAGTCCAGGTGCTTGACTCCTACAACAACCGGACCTATGCCGACGGTCAGGCGGCCGCCATTTACGGCCAGTACCCGCCGTTGATCAACGCCTGCCGGAAGCCGGGCGAATGGCAGAGCTACGACATCGTCTTCCGCTGTCCGCGTTTCGACGCCGCGGGAAAGCTCCTCCAAGCGGCGCGGATGACCGCCTTTCACAACGGCGTCCTGGTCCACGATAACGTCGAGCTGACGGGCCCGACGGCCCACAAGGCGAGGCCGCAGTACAAAGCGCACGCCGACAAGTTGCCGATCTCACTCCAGGACCACGGGAATCCCGTCCGCTACCGGAACATCTGGCTCCGCGAGCTCTAAGTGCTAATTGGCTAATTGGGGACAGTATATCATTTTCCTATTTTTGCGACGCAATCGGTTCCGGGCAAATTAGGAAATTGATATACTGTCCCCAGTAAAGTAAATAAAGGAGAAGACTATGAAATCGGCTCGTTTTGGCGCGATATTCGGGGGCGGAGTCAAGGCCATTCTCGCCGTCGTCCTGGTCTTTGGGTTGGCGGCCCTGACGAATGCCGGCCCTGCGACCAAGAAGAAGGCCCTGTTCGTCTGGGGCGGGTGGGAAGGGCATGAGCCGAAACAATGCGTCGATATCTTCGCTCCCTGGCTCCAGGAACAGGGGTTCGAGGTCGAGATCTCGCAAACGCTCGACAGCTATCTGGATGCCGAGAAGCTAAAATCCCTCGACCTCATCGTCCATATCTTCACCATGTCAGAGATAAAGCCCGAGCAGGAAAAAGGGCTCGAGGAGGCGATCAAGAGCGGCGTCGGGCTGGCCGGCTGGCACGGCGGCTTGGCCGATGCCCACCGGAGCAACGTCGAATACGAGTTCATGGTCGGAGGGCAGTGGGTCGCCCACCCCGGCGGGATCATCCCCTATGAAGTCAACATTGTTGATCACGACGATCCGATCACCAAGGGCCTCGCCGATTTCAAGATGAACTCCGAGCAGTATTACATGCAAATCGACCCGATCGTCGAAGTCTTGGCCACGACCACCTTCTCCGGGAAGTACGCGCCCTGGATCGAGGGCGTGGTCATGCCTATCATCTGGAAGAAAATGTATGGGAAGGGTCGTGTTTTCTACACCTCGCTCGGCCACGTGGCCAAGGACTTCGATGTGCCGGAGGCCCGAAAGATCGTCCAGCGGGGGCTGCTCTGGGCGGCCCGGGTGATCGG